>CAZDGY010000979.1:0-2752 GCA_964504685.1 uncultured Kofleriaceae bacterium
GCGACCCGCCTGACCGCCGGCAATCTGATCGGCACGCCGCACTACATGTCGCCCGAGCAAGCGCACGGCGAGCACGTCGACGCGCGCGCAGACCTCTACGCGGTCGGCTGCATCCTATTCGAGCTCGTCACCGGCGAGACACCGTTCGAGGGCTCGGGGGTCGAGGTCATGCTCGCGCATCTCGGCAAGCCCGCGCCCAAGCCGAGCGATCGCAACAAGACCGTGCCGCGCGCGGTCGATCACGTCGTCGGCAGGCTGCTCGCGAAGAGAGCGGACGACCGGCCGGCTTCCGCCGACGAGCTGGTCGCGCTGATCGATGACGCGCTCGCCGAGCTCGACGGGCTGCGGCCGCCGCGCTCGACCACGCCGCGGCTCAAGCGCGCGACGATCTCGACCCACCTCGATCTGCCCGAGACCTCCCCGCGCGTTCGCCGCCGCGCGCGGCGCTGGCTGTTGCCGCTTCTGGTGCTGGTCGCGCTCGCCGGTACTGCGGTCGGCGCCTTCGTGCTCGGCCGGACCAAGCCCGGCAACGACGCCGCCGCGATCGGCGACGAGCCCGAGGACAGCCCGACCAGCCCGGTCGATCCGCACGGCGCGAATCGCCGCGAGATCGTGCGCGACGACGGCGAGACCGTGATGCGCGCGCTCGCTCCCGATCCGATCCTTGCGCGCCACGAGGTCGGTGTTCACCTCGTGTTGTCGAACAAGCTCGGCCAACCGGTCGCGGCAGACTCGATCGTCGTCACGATCGAGGACCCGCGCGGCGAGACCCGCGGAGTCACCGCGACGCCGCATGGCCACGAAGCCGGCCACTTCGGGTTCCATCACGTGTTCCCCGCGGCCGGGCACTACATCGTGCGCGTGTTTCCGCCGTCGGTCGACTCGGCGTTCGAGATCGACCTCGACGTGCGCTAGTTGTCGCCGCTGCCTTTACCTTCGGCGTCGTCGTCGCTGAAGTTGACCTTGCCGTTGTAGTGCTCGCCCTCGCCGAGGATCTTGAATCGGCCCGAAGCGAGCACGCGGCCCTTGTTCTCGAGCGTCATCAGGATCTCTTTGTTGACGCCGACCTGCTCCTTGTCGAGCTTCAGCGTCGACAGGATCGACTTCT
The DNA here is from genome assembly GCA_964504685.1 of uncultured Kofleriaceae bacterium. Classification (GTDB taxonomy): domain Bacteria; phylum Myxococcota_A; class Polyangia; order Haliangiales; family Haliangiaceae; genus JABFXX01. The sequence goes on from CAZDGY010000979.1 coordinate 1,109, forward strand.
GGCCGCGTAGGTCGGTGTACTGATCGAACGTGGTGAGCAGCTGCTGACCACGACCCTGCAGCTCGTACAGCTTGACGACGTACTCGACGTCGTTGAGCGGCGTCTTCAAGAACGCCGCGAAGTAGATCTTCCAGGTGTGGGTCGCCTTGTCTTCGTAGAAGTTCGTCTGCGACAGCTTGCGGACCGCTTGGGTGTAAGCGGTCGCGCTCTTCGAGTTCGTCGGGAAGCTCTTGGTCGACAAGATGACCTTGCCGCCGAACGCCGCGTTCGGATCTTCGGCGGCGGCGGTGCGCGCGAAACCGAGCGCGAGAGCGAGGACGGCAACGACCGAGAACAGCGAGGTGCGTGCGCGCATTCCGGCGATGCTAGCGCAGGTCGCGTAGCGAAATCGACGGGGAAACTACGCGAGCAGCGTGCGAATCGCGTCGAGCCCGGCGCGATCGGGGGCGTCGCTGCCGTCGATCCGCATCGCGATCTCGACCGCATGACGCGCAAGCGCTCGATAGATCTCGGCAAGCTCCGGCTTACCTTTAAGTGCATCGAGGTGACGCTGCACCGTCGCTACATCGCCGCGTCTCACCGGGCCGGTCAGGCCGCGGGTCGTACCCGCGATCTCGACGTTCTTGATCGCGCCTTCGGCGAGCGGGATCAACGCTTTGGCCGCGTGCTCGGGCGTGATGCCGACGCTCGCCAGCACCTCGGCTGCAGCATCGATCGCGGCGACGAGATAGTTCGACGCGAGCGCGGCGGCGCAGTGATAGGCGGCCATCTGGGTGATCTCGAGCGGCAGCACGATGCAACCGATCGCGGTGACCAGCTTGTGCGCCGCGGCGCGGCCGACCTCGTTGCCCTCGATGCCGAATACCGTGCCCTTGAGCGTGCGCATCGCGGCCTTGCCATCGGCGATCGCCGACAGCGGATGGAACGTGGCGATGCCACCGACCTTGTCGGCGACCGGGCCGAGCACTTCTTCGGCCGACGCGGCGCCGGCGCAGTGCAACAGGACGTGGCGCTTGCCGACCAAGCCGGTACCGACGAGCATCTGCGCGACTTCCGTGATCTGTTGATCGCGCACCGCGAGGATCACGACCTCGGACTCGAGCAGGATGTCAGGTGGCGCCGACGAGAACGCCGCGACGCCGGCCGCCGAGCCGGCTGCTCGCGCAGGTCCAGGCTTGCGAGCCCACAGGCCCAGCACCGGGACACCGCCAAGCCGCAGCGCGCCGGCGAGCGCGGTCGCAACCGGGCCAGCGCCGACGATGAACGTGGTGGGATTGCGCGCGGTCACTGGTAGAGCTTTCGCGAGCGGATATACCTCAGGACCGACGTCGGCAGTAGCCCAGCGACCTCTCGCCCCTGCCCGAGCCGCTTGCGAATCTCGGTCCCCGAAATCGCGGGCATCGCCACACCGGTCACGGTCACGCGTTTCGGTAGCGCGACGCCGCTGCGGCCGACGACGATCGCGGGCGCGCGCTTCATCAGCTCGTCCCAGCGATACCACTTGTCGGTCTCGGCCAAGATGTCGGCGCCGATCACCAGGCGGAACGTCGCGGCCGGCTCTCTCGCCCGCAGGTAGTCGACGAGGTCGAGCGTCCGGCTCGCGACAAACCCCGGCCGCTTCGCGAGCGCTCGTTCGGCGAGGCT
>CAZDGY010000980.1:0-2751 GCA_964504685.1 uncultured Kofleriaceae bacterium
TCGTACTCGGCAAGCAGCTGGGCGAGCGACTGCTTGCGGCGGTAGATGTCGATGATCCGGCCGGTGAGCTCGGTCTCGAGGTAGTAGCCTTTCGGCGCGAGCTTGATCGCGCGGCGGTACTCGGCGACCGCTTCGTCGTCCTTGCCCATCGCCTCGAGCGCCTGACCGCGGCGCGCGACGATCTCGATCCGGCGCGACGGATCGCTGCCGAGCAGCTTTTCGGCCGAGCTGTAGCTGTCGAGCGCGATCTCGCGCTTGCCGGCGGCGAGCATCGCGTCGCCGCGTTCGATCCACAGCTGGGCGTTGTTCGGATCGAGCGCGAGAAAGTCTTTGAAGTAGTTGTTCGCGCCGTCGTTGTCGCCGGTCGCGAGCGCGAGGTCGGCGAGCGCGCGCAGCGCTTTTTTCTTCGTGTCTTTCGAGCTCGCGTGCGCGAGCGCCTTGTCGTACGCGGCGCGCGCCTCGGCGGTCTTGCCGGCCCCGCGATCGGCCTCGCCGATCAGGCCCCACGTCGTCGAGTCGTCGTCCTTGACCGAGACCGCGTGCGTCCATAGCTCGAGCGCGCGCGCTTCGTCGCCGGTGGAATGACATAGCCGGCCGAGCACGACGAGCGCGGCCCAGTCGTCGGCCTTCTTGTCGACTTGCTTGCCGTACTCCTGCTCGAGCAGATCGACGGTGCGGAAGCTGCGGTACAGCTTCAACAGATTCGCGAGCGCCGACGCATCGTGCGGATCGCGCGCGAGCATCGCCTTGTAGCGCGCGACGACATTCGGATCGAACGGGTCGCGATGGACGCCCCAATCGCCCGGCTGGGCGTGGACCGCGGAGACAGCTGCGCCGAGGAGGATCGCGGCGAGCAGAGCGGGGCTCCTCATCACGCCAATTGTAGCGCGTGGATGCGGCCGTGCCCGTGCTACGCGCGGATCCGGGCGAGCATCGAGCCGAGGTTCTTGCGGCGCATTTCGATGCAATAATCTCGGACCAGCCGCGCCTGGCTCTTGGCCATCGCGATGAACCGGACGCCGAGGCCCGAAGCGAGGCGATCGTCTTTGCGGTAACAGATCCGGCCGGCGGCCCAGATCGATTCGCCCTCGTCGGGCAGCTCGAGCTCGAGACCGACGACGAGCCCGGGCGGCGGCGCGACCATCGAGATCGACGACATGTTGATGCCGGTGTCCGACAGGTTCGACGCGAGTGCGCGAATCGGTCGGTCGTTGACGTAGGAGGTGACCATCGTTTCGAATGGGATCCGGTAGCCGATGCGACGCTCTTGCACGGGATTCACCTCTTGTAGTCCGATGTAGGATAAAATCGTACCAGGGCGACGGGGCTCTCCAAACTTTTGATGCCGCCATGCGGGTTCGATCGATCCAGCCTTATCCGTTCGAGCGTCTGCCGGTGGTCGGGCGCCGCGATGCTGCGAGGTTGTCGGCGTGCGCGCGCTGGCTGCAGGCACGGCCACAAGGCACCGCGCTCGCTCGCGCGGTCGGTGGTCCGGTGCGCGTGGTCGCGCTCCGCGCCGGTGCTACAGCCGCCGCGTTCGATCCTTATCCCGGGCGGTGCGCGGTGCGGATCGCGGGCGAGACGTTCGCGATCGCGATCAGCGGCGGTGCCACTCGCGCGATCACGCAGCGCCTGCTCGGTGGCCCGGCCGAGCTCGACGCGCCTCGACCGGCGACGCCGGCGGAGCACGCGATCGCTGCACTCGTCGCAGCCGCCGCGCTCGAGGATCTCGCGGTCGCTGGCGATGTTTGGCCCGATCCCGCAGCGCTCCCCACCGGCGACGCGATCGAGATCGCACTCGACGTCGCGGGCCACGCGGCGACCCTGCTCGTCGGGCTACCGCGCGCGTTCGAGCTGCGCGTCGCCCCGATCCGGCCGCTGGCGGCGTGGACCGAGACCGTCTCGTTCGACCTGCCGATCGTGATGGGCCGCTGCGCGCTCGCCACCGCGGCGGTCGAACAGCTCGCGGTGCGCGACGTCATCACGCTCGAGCGCGCCGCGGGAAACCTCGAGCTGGTCGTCGGTGATGGCCGGTTTGGTCTGCGCGCGCACGCCGGCGCGGTGGTTGCCGCCGTCGCGACCGGGTATGTTGGGATCGAAATGGGGACCGATCCGGGTACGACCGAGCTCACCGTCGCGGTGGGAACGACGCGACTGACGTTGCGCCAGCTCGCCGAGCTCGCGATCGGCGAGGTCGTGCCACTCGGTAAGCCGCTCGCCGGTCCGTTCGAGTTGCGCGCGGCCGGCCGAGTGCTCGGCCGCGGGGAGCTCGTCGATGTCGACGGAGAGCTCGGCGTTCGTATCGTCAGCCTGGGTGATCAGCCGTAGGAGTTCTATGCCGGTCTACGAGTATCAATGCAAAGCCTGCCACCGCGTGTTCGAGTACCAGCAGCGGATGTCCGATCCCGAAAAGACCGAGTGCGAAGCCTGCAAAGGCGAGCTCGAGCGATTGATCTCGCGCACCGCGTTCCAGCTCAAGGGTAGCGGTTGGTACAAAGACCTTTACGGCGCGAAGAAGCCCGACGCGCCCGCGAAGGATCCATTGCTCGACATGTCGACGATCCGCGCGAATGCCGGCCTGCCCGACGATCCGACCGGGCGCGAGGCGGCGCGCAGGGCGAAGCAAAACGTCCATGGTGAGACCGGCCCGCTCGGCGTGCCGGCGGCGAACGTACCCGAAGGCGAGCCCGGCAGCGGCAACGCCGAGACCGGTGGCGGCAGGCTGGTCACGCCGTCGCAGTCGGAGAGCGC
>CAZDGY010000981.1:0-2743 GCA_964504685.1 uncultured Kofleriaceae bacterium
GACCTTGAGCGGCGCGGGGTCGGCATCGCCGGTCGCCGGGCCGGGCTCGTCGTCGCGGATCCGTTCCATCGCGTCGGTGATCAGCTCGCGCGCGCGCCGCAGGTGACCGGCGTTATCGAGCCTGATATCGATCGCGGGCGCAGGTCGGGTCGAGCCGAGGTGCCGCGATGCCGCGTCGATCAGCGCGATCAGCTCGTCGAATTCGTCCCGCGGGATCCGATCCATTCCTCGCTTCGGCACCGGGATCGTCGCGAAGTGCTCGCGCGCCTCGCGCAGCGCTGCGACCGCGGCATCGTAGCCGTGCAACCCGTTCGGGCGCGGCGCGGTATTGTGTGGCGGAACCGCCGCCTGACCGCACGCCATCACGACCGCGAGCGCGAAGCGCGCGGCCCGCATCAGCTCACGAAGCCGCGATGCCCTTGGTGCGAGCTTCTTCGGCTTTGTGCTTGCGCATCGCGTCCATCACGGTCGCTGCCTTCTTGAGCTTGTCGCCGATCGTCTTCTCGTCGACCGGATACTCGGTGCGGAACACCAGGCCGTCGTCGAACAGCTGTTCGCGCGCCTCTTCGTCGTCGAGATAGAGCGCGAGCTTCTTGCCCTTGTAGGTCGACGTGCGCAGCGTCGTGATCTTCTTTTCGAGCCAGGTCATGAGCTCGCCCATGATCGACTTGCAGAGCTTGAGGTTCTCGTCGAGACCCTCGAACAGCTCCGGGAAGCGCTCGCGGAACGCCTGCTCGTCCTCGCCCTTGTCGAGCCCCTTGTGCAGCGCGAGCCGCAGCAAGACCGCGTCATCGACGTAGCTAACGACCGCGTCGCTACGATCGCCGATCGCGTCCTTGGGGGATACGACATAAATAACGACGCCGGTCGCCAGCTCACGCACTTGGCGCGGCAGGTTCTCGTCGTCCATGGCATCGAACGCGATCTTGAGGTCGTGAGGCAGAGAGACCAACCAAGCACGAACGAGCTCTACGAACTTCGACTCCGCTGTAATCGTCACGGGATATGCCTACCCCGCGCGCGCGGGGCCTCCAAATCAAGCTTCGTGAGTGAAGCCCAGGCGAGGTGAGTACCAACCCTGCGACGGAATTACAAGTCTGGGCCGCCGTGGTACCCTCGGATCGCGGTGGCCAAGCGTTCACCCATCCTCGGGTACAACCACAACGTCCGGTACCGGGGGCTGGTTTTTCACGTCCAGACCGAAGACTCGGGCGTGATGAGCCCGCACCTCTTCACCCACCTGTTCCACGGTGGCGTGATCGTATCGACGCGCAAGCTGGTTTACGACGCTGGTTCCGGCGAGGAATCCATCAAATCGCTGATGCAGGCCCAGCACAAGGCGGTGCTCAAAGACCTGCGCCGACACAAGTTCGACGACAAGATCGACGAGTACTTGGGCACCACTCCCGGCCTGTTACCGCGCGAGGCAGCCGAGGACGATGCGATCGAAGAGCCGATCGAGGGCGAGGCCACCCCGCCGACGCCGTCGGCCGCGTCGAGCTCGTCCAAGATCCCGGCGCAGCGGCCGCTCCCGACCCCGCCGGCGCTGCCCGCCTTCAAGCCGCCGACCGTGCCTCCACCCGCGGTGGATCGAGTGCCCTCACCGCCGCAAGTCCGGTTCCGCAAGACCCCGGCGGACGACGCGACAATTCCAGATGTCGGCGGCGCGGTGGCCGAGGCGATGGCGATGGGTGCGGCGACGATTCCGACCGCGATGCCGGTCATGCCGCGCGCGCCGACCCCGCCGCGAGTGTCTGCGCCGTCGCGAACGGCCGGAGCGGCGATCCAGCGGCCCGCGCCGGACGACGACGACGTCCGTGGCCGGTCGCCGCGCGACACAGCGGTCGAGCCGATGATGCTCGACGACAATACGCGGCCGACGTCGGCGAGCGATGGCATCCCGCGCGCGACGAGTGAGCCGGTGCTGCCCGCAGGAGAGCCGCGCAACCGCCCGCAGACCGCCGACCAGTCGCGTCCGAACGCAGCGCTCGCCGCGGGTGCACTGCCCGCCGCCCGACCGGTGACGCGCCCGCCGTCGCGTCCCGCGATCGTCGCGCCGACCGTGATGTCGCGCCCGCTGCCTGCCGACGAGCGCAGGCGGCCGGAGAGCGACGCGGTCGAAGTCTACGCGCCGGCGCCTGCCGGGGTCGATCCACCCCCGGGCGAGCGCACCAGCGAGCGGCCTGGCCAGTATTCGGTGCGCAAAGGCGGGGCGTCCCCGGACGTGCCGATGCGCGAGCGCACCGGCCGGATCTCGTCGATTCCGAGCAATCGCGTTCCCACCGGCGCACCGACCTCGGACTCCGGCAGCGCGCGAATCGCAGCGCCGGTCGCGAAGGAACCGTCGGCAGAGATGAAAGCGCCGCGCGCACCGACGCCGTCGCGGGTCGCACCGCACCCGACCACGCCGATCACGAGCCGGACCGGAACCGGCCAAGGAGCGCCGGGAAGCGGCGGCGTCGTGATGACGCGGCCCGCGGTGATCGTCGGTGCGCCGCAACGTCCGTCGCAACCGCCGCGGGTGCGCAAGGCGCGCGAAGATGAAGGCCGCGGCTTTGGTCAGGGCTTGATCTCGGAGAAGTCGCTCGACGAGGTCATCCTCGCGTACCTGTCCGAAGACGCCGAAGAGAAGTAACGCTCAGCTCGGAATCGGCACGAGTTGGCCGACCAGCACCATCGGGTGCGCGGTCGCCTCGACCATGAGCGCGGCCATGACCAGCGGGTTCTGCGGGTCGCCGTCCGG
>CAZDGY010000982.1:0-2737 GCA_964504685.1 uncultured Kofleriaceae bacterium
CGCCGCATCGAGTCCGGCGAGCAACCCGCCGAGCCCGTGGGCGAGTGCGCTCGGCAGGTGATCGAGAAAGCGCTCGACCTTGTCGACGGTCGCTTCACCCGCGGCCGGTAAGATCTTGCCGGCGGGAAGAGCGGCCGAAGCGACGGCCACGAGGGTCTCGTGCTGGCGGGCGCTTAGTCGGCTCATATCGAGACCTTGTCGGAAAGGTCCGACCAATTCAAGAGAAATGATCTACATGTTACAGCCAGCCGCCAACGCAGGCGTACGACGCGGGAACGGCGGTACGATTTAGCCGTGCGCGCAGCATTGTTGAGCGTGGTGGCCGCCTGCGGCGGTGGGGCGGGGGTCGCGGTCGATGCGCCGAAAGCAGGCGTCGGCCGGTGCTCGATCTTCGAGGGCACGACGTATCAGTCGGTCAACGCGATGGCCTGTGGACCGAGCGATACGCCGCCGTGCCGGTGGACGCTGCGGTTCTCCGCGGACGATGCCACCGACACTGCGTTCACGTCGGTCGTGATGGACGTGACCGCGACCGGCACGCTCCAGTGCAATGGCGTGGTGATCGTCGGCACGACCCCGGCGCTCACCGCCGGCGCGAGCTACGACGCGGAGAGCGACGTCATCACCTGGAACGGCACGCCGTACTCGCAGTAGAGCTCAGCGCGCGAACGAACCTTCGAGGAGGCCGTAGGTGGCCTGCAGCTGCGCGCCCACGAACAGGTTGCCGCCGTCTTCGACCAGGGACCCGGCGAGCCGAATGCCCGACGCTGGATTCAAGAAGTACGTAAATCCGATCTGGCCGCCGATTCGCATCCCCTTGTCGACGCCCATGATGTCGTCGCTCGACGTCGCGAGATCCGCGGTGATGTCGATCGCGCCGATCGGGTCGCCGTGCTCGGCGTACGTGAAGCGCTGTAGCCGGCCGGTCACGCCGAGCGCCCACGGCGAGGGCGCGCCCATCGGCGCGAGCAGGCGATAGCGCCCGTAGGCACTGCCCGACAGCTGCAGCTTGTCGTCGTCGATGTTGGTGGCGTAGCCGGCCGACAGCAGCAGCTGCTCGTAGTGACCGCTCTCGATCATCGGATCGGCCGGGCGCTGCAGATAGCCTTCGCCGAACACGAGGTTCGCGTCGAACCCGCTCGGCCGCGCGTACAGCCACGAGTCGCGCAACACGTTGAGGATCTCGTAGGTCAAGCCGGCGTCGGGCTCGCTCAACAAGATGCCGGCTTCGCGCAGGATCGCGACGGTCGCGATCAGCGTGCGATACGTCGTGCGCTCCGAGCGCAACGCCCACCAAGTGAGCTGTAGCTTCTTCGCGGTCGCGGCGTCGATCGGTCGGCCGAGCGCGCGATTGGCGTCGAGTGCACGGGCGAGCCGGCGCACGCGGATCGCCGAGCCGACATCGAGCTGGCGGCCGTAGCCACCGCCGACCGCGATCTGGCCGTCAGCCGAGAACGCGGTGTCTTTGAAGTCGTTGCCCGGATCGTTGCCGTCGATGTACGCGGTGTAGTCGAGCTGGAGCGCGACCGCCGCACGCGCGATGCCGTAGGCGTCACCGAAGTAGTAGCGGCCTTCGCCGTCGCCTTCGAGGTCGAGCTGCGCGCCACGCGATTGCGCGCGACCGTCTGGGTTGATGAAGCCAGTGACGAGCTCGCCGCCGAGGTCGTAGCCCCACGCGATCTTCGTGCGCTCGACGCGGCGCTGCAGGCTCGCCGCGATATCGGCGTTGAAGTCGAGCTCCTTGCGCACGGTGTCGTACTGCAGACCGGCGGTGCCGCCCGCGATCTGGAGCCGGTCGTACGAGGCGAGCGCGTCGTCGGGCACGTCGGGTAGGGGCGGCAGATCGGTCGCGCCACGGCTCTTGAACAAATCCGAGCCGGTCGAGCCGGTGTCGAGGGGCTTGCCGGTGTCGAGGGGCTTGCCGGTGTCGAGCCCGGTAGTGCCGGTGTCGCCGGTGTCGCCGCTGCCGGCGGTCGGTTCCTTCGTGCCGCCGGCGGTGCCGGGCGGCAGCTCTGCCGCGCCGAGCTTGGCAAGCGCTTTGCGAGCGAGCTCGCGCTGATCTTTGTCGCGCGAGTTGTCCGCTGCGATCCGCTGGAGTGCCGGCACCGCGTCTTTGTCGCCGAGCGAGCCAAGGCCTTCGATCGCGATCTCGCCGATGATGTCGAACGTCTCGGACTCGGCGAGCTTGGCCAGCACCGGCGTCGCGCGCTTGTCTTTGCTCTGAGCGAGCTTGCGCGCGGCGTCGCGGCGCTTCTCCTTCCACGTCGAGCGATCCATGTCGGCGGGCTGATCGCTGATCAGCTTGATCAGGCCGGCAACGTCGGCGGGCTGAGCCTGGACGCGACCGGCACCGACCAGCATCGCGAGCGCGATGCCGACCACAACGATCGCGCGCACTAGTTCTGCCCCGCGATCAGGAAGCAGTGGATCTGGCCGGCGTTTGGCTGATCGGGCGAGCCGTCGACCTTGAGCGAGTCGCAGGTCGAAGCGGCGATGCACTCGATCGCGAGGTCCTCGGCCGCGTCGTCCAGGCTCTCGATCCGATCGATGCATCGGCCGTAATCGAAGGCGTTGTTGTCGCCGCTCGAGGCGGCCGGAATCGCCGCGCACTCGACGAGTCGCCAACACGCCGCCTCCGGCGTGTGATCGGCATCGGGACAATCGGTGAGCGCACCACCCTCGGCGCACTCCGAGCGCGCCCCAGTTCCACCACACGCGCCCGCTACGAGGCACAACA
>CAZDGY010000983.1:0-2736 GCA_964504685.1 uncultured Kofleriaceae bacterium
CTCGCGCAGGTTGTGCGGCGGGATGTTCGTCGCCATGCCGACCGCGATGCCGGTCGAGCCGTTGACGAGCAAGTTCGGGAACCGCGCAGGCAAGACGACCGGCTCCTCGGTCGTGCCATCGTAGTTCGCGCGCATGTCGACGGTCTCGAAGTCGAGCTCGGTCAGCAACTCCATCGCAGGTGCGGCGAGCCGACACTCGGTGTAGCGATAGGCGGCTGCCTCGTCGCCATCGATCGAGCCGAAGTTTCCGGACCCATCGACGAGCGGCATGCGGAGGACCCAGTCCTGCGCCATGCGAACCATCGCCTCGTAGACCGAGCTGTCGCCGTGCGGGTGGTACTTACCGAGCACGTTACCGACCACGGTTGCCGACTTGCGATGCTTCGCATCGGGTCGCAGATGGTTGTCGTGCAGCATCGCGTAGAGGATTCGCCGCTGCACCGGCTTTAGCCCATCGCGCACGTCGGGCAACGCGCGCGACGTGATCACGCTCAGCGCGTAGTTGAGATAACGCCGGCGCGCTTCGGTTTCGAGCGAGGCGTCGAACGTTCCGGGTGTTGCGCCGCCGTCGTCGCCACCACCACCGCCACCGCCGCCACCGCCCGCACCACCGCCACCGCCGCTCTTGCGGCGCGGTTGTTTCGCGCTCGACGACCGGGGCTCGCCCCGCGTCGGCAGCACCGTCGAATGGCGGTGCGGTTCCTTCGACCCAGACTTCTTGGCCATAGCTTGCTCGAGCGTTCCCTCTGACGCGGCACCTTGCCCCGAGACGGAGAAAAGTTCCAGCTGCTCACGCGACGGCAGATCTGTCCGGGGGTTTGCCATGAGGTCCTGAATTGCCCTAAGGTGGCCGACTTGCGAAATTGGCCCGTCGACTGGGCGCGTGTTAACGGTCGACGTAGGCCATGGTCCGTAGACGTTCGACTGCGCGCAAGAAAAGGCCCAAATACGCCGGTCGCGCCACCCGGGGCGGTTCGCCCACGCGCCGCCACGGGGTCTGGGTGGTGCTCGTGCTCGGCGCGTTGGTCGTCGTCAACCTTTATGTGTTCGTGTGGGACAAGAACACGTCGGTCGCGGCGATCCGCGATCGCGCCGAGCGCGCGACGCCCCCGATCACGCCTGGCGAGCCCAGCGCCGCCGCGCGGCTCCCGACGGCACACGCTGGATCCGCCGCCGCGCCACCGGTAGCTCCGTCTCCACCCGCCCCGATCGAGGGCAAGGTCGCGAAGGGCGATACCCTCGGTCGCTTGCTCAAGCGCGCCGGTCTCGGCGCCGGGGATACCGATGAAGTGATCCGCGCGCTCGCCGGCGTAATCGACTTCAAAGCGATCAAAGCGGGCCAGGTGTTCCACTTAGCGCGCACGCCCGCCGGCCGCGTCGCTCGGTTCGAGCTCGAGCTGGCAAAGGACCACCGGGTCATCGCCGAACGCAAGCCTGGGGGCGTGCTAGTCGGCAGCACCGCCGAGTGATCGCGGTCATGGTCGGGCTTGCCGATCCACCGCTTCCTCGTCATGCTTGAGCTGTGATCAAGCTTCTGGTCGGACTCATCAAGGGCGCGATCATCGGTGGTGCGGTGGGCTACGGCGCTTACGCGCTCCAGGGCGCGACCGACTTTGCGAACCCGTGGCTGACCTACGGCGTGGTCGGCGTGCTCGTCGGGTTGTTGGTCGGCCGGCCGATCTGGTCGCTGATCCGCGATCAGAACGCGACCACCGTCGTGTCGATGTTGAAGGCCGCGTTCGGCTTCGGGGTCGGTTGCGGGCTCTACGCGTTGGTGTCCAAGGCGATCAATCCGTCGCTGACGATCGCGGGTCACGACGTGTTCTCGTGGGCGCCGACGCTAGGCGGTGCGATCGGCGCGGTCTACGGCGCGTTCGTCGAGCTCGACGACGCGATCGGCGACGGCGGAGCGAAAAAGCTGCCTGCGAAGAGCGAGTCCGAGAAGTCCGGCCCGGCGAAGAAGAAGTAGCCCGGCAACTCGAGTCGCCGGGGTGCGACGCGCCTGATGCCGCGCAGTTAGGTCGGCACGCCGAATGCTCTTCGTCAGGGCATGAGCCGCGATATCCGCCTCTTCATTATCGCTCACGTGATGCTCGTCCTCGTCGCCACGCTCGGCAGCATCTAGAGCTCGGCGTCGACGACGATGCCGACCTGATCGCTCGAGCCGCCGTAACGGCCGAGCGGGACGCTGGCGTCGCCGGTACCGAACGGATTATCGAGCGTCATCGTCGTCACTGCGGGCGTGCGATACAGCCACCACGTGCGGGCCCAACCGAACGTCGCGGTGAATCCCCCGGCCGTGAGCTCGAGGCCGAGCGCTGCAGTCTGGCCGGGCAGCTGGCCGAAAGTCGGTGACAGATCCGCGGTCGCCGTGCCCTGGGTCGTGAACGCGTAACCCGCGGTCGCCCACAGAAAGCCAGCGACGAGCTCCACGTCGAGCGCGCCGCGCACCGCGCCATGGGTTTGCTCGGACGCGCGCGATCGCAGCCGACCGATGCCGGCGTCGACCCCGGTGATGTCTTGGATCGCGAGGCCGTCGATTCGCCACGTCGCGGTTTCGGCATCGTGCGGCAGCAACCAGAGGTCGCCGTCGACTTCGAACGACCAGTGCGAGCCGAGCCAGCGCGCGCCGCTGCGCAAGGTCAACGGCTCGCGCAGCTCCATCCGCGCGGTCGGGGCGCCCGGCTGGACCACGACGTCGGGCGCGTTGCCGGTCGCGAGCGCGTTGCCGTGGAC
>CAZDGY010000984.1:0-2736 GCA_964504685.1 uncultured Kofleriaceae bacterium
CCTCCGGGTTCGCGAACGCCGCGCGCGTCGCCGCGAGGATGCGCTCCGCCTCGACGCGCTCGACGACGAGGTTGCGCGTCGCGAGGTCGTCCTCGGCGTGCTCGAACGACTCGACGAGCATGCGCTCGACCTCGTCGTCCGACAGCCCGTACGACGGCTTGACCTCGATCGTCGACTCCTTGCCGGTCGTCAGCTCCTTCGCGGTGACCAAGAGCAGGCCGTCCGCGTCGACGAGGAACGCGATCTCGACGCGCCCCATGCCGGCGATCATCGGCGGCACGCCGCGCAGCACGAACCGCGCGAGCGAGCGGTTGCCGTCGACGGTCTCGCGCTCGCCCTGCACGACGTGGATGTCGAAGCCGGTCTGGTTATCGGCGTAGGTCGTGAACGTCTCGGTCGCGCCGCACGGGATCGTCGTGTTGCGATGGATCAGCTTCTCGACGACGCCGCCCATCATCTCGAGCCCGAGGGACAGCGGGATGACATCGAGCAGCGTGACGTTGTGCGCGCCACCGGCGAGCATGTCGGCCTGGACCGCCGCGCCGAGCGCGACGACCTGCTCGGGATCGAGATCGGAGAGCGGCTGCCGGCCGAACAGCTCGGCGACAAACTCGCGGACGACCGGCGAACGGGTCGAGCCACCGACGAGGATCACCCCGTCGAGCTGGTCGCGGGTCAGCTCGGCATCCTTGAGCGCGCGGCGACATGCCTTCGCGCAGCGGTCGAGCAATGGCTGGGCGAGCGTGCGCAGCTCGTCGCGGGTTAGCTCGCGACGCACCGTGCCGAGCGTGAACGTCGCGCGCTCGGTCGCGGTCAGCGCCTCTTTGACTCGGCGCGCTTCGCCGACCGCCGCGGCGATCTGCTTGCGGTCTCGGTCCGTCAACTCGCCGATCATCGCGCTGGCGATCGCGCGATCGAGATCGTCGCCGCCGAGCGCCGAGTCGCCGCCGGTCGCGCGCACTTCGAACACGCCGTCGACCAACTTCAGGATCGACACGTCGAACGTGCCGCCACCCAGGTCGAACACCGCATACACGCCTTGGCTGCCGCGATCGAGGCCGTAGGCGACGGCCGCTGCGGTCGGTTCGGCCATCAGCCGCAACACTTCGAGGCCGGCGAGTCGGCCCGCATCGCGCGTCGCTTGGCGCTGCGCATCGTCGAAGTATGCCGGCACCGTGATGACGACGCCTTCGATCGGTCCGCCGAGCGCCGCCTCGCCGCGCGCCTCGAGCTCGCGCAGGATCTCGGCCGAGACCTCGACCGGCGACACCGCGCGACTGCTGGTGACGATGCGGACCGCGCGATCATCGCCTTCGAGCTCGTAGGGCAATAGCGCGCGAACGCTCGCGAGGTCTTTGAGCCCGCGTCCGATCAGCCGCTTGACCGAGGCGAGCGTGTTGCGCGGTTCGTCGAGCGCGTGGGCTTGCGCGGCGCGGCCGACCGCGATGCCGGACGCACCGTAGTAGACGACCGACGGCACGAGTGCACCACCGTCGCTGTCCGAGCCGATCACCCGCGGGCCACCATCTTCGACCTGTGCGACGAGGCTATTGGTCGTGCCGAGATCGATGCCCACCACGCGCGGCTTGCACGCCTCCTTCGCGATGGCCTGGCCGGGTTCGGCGATCTGCATCAACATCGCGGCACCTAGTCCTCGTCGAGTGCGGCGTCGCACTCCTCGAGATAGCGCATGATGTAGCGCAGCGTCACGACGACGCGCTTGACGTCAGCGAGCGAGCCGGTCGCGAACAGCGGCACGAGCTCGGCGAGCCGAGCGTCGCGCTGCGCGATCATCGCGAGCTGCAGGCGTTCGAGCGACGGCCGGTCATTTCTGACCTTCGCCTCGGCGAGCTCCTCGCGCAGCTCGAGCACCTGCATCAGGAATGCGGGGTCCAGCCGCTCGTTGTCGCCGATCGCGACCCCGTTGCGAGCGAGCAGATATTCGGCGCGCGCCATCGGCTTCTTCAGCGTCTGGTACGCGTCGTTGAGCGCGCGTGACTTCGACAGCGCCGCGACCCGTTCGGCGGCCGGAGCGGTCGCGAACTTGTCGGCGTGCAGCTCTTTGCTCCGCTCGAAGAACGCGCGCTCGATCACCTGTGGATCGAGATCGTACTGCGCGGGCAATCCGAGCAGACTGAAAGCGTCAGAATTGGACGCTCTCTCCACAGCCGCACGCGCCCTTCGCGTTGGGATTATTGAACTTGAACCCGTGGCCCATCATGCCGCGCACGAAGTCGAGCGTCATGCCGCCGAGGTACACCAGACTCTTCGGATCGACGACGATGCCGACCCCCGACCCGTCTGGCCCGTCGAACTGCTTGTCGGTCGGCTTGATCTCGTCGGCCCACTCGAACACGTACGTGAATCCGGTGCAGCCACCGCCGCGCACACCGACTCGAATCCGCGCGTTTGGCGTGCCGCGTTTCGTACGCTGGCGAGCGATCTCGTCCGCGGCGTTCTGCGTCACGACGATCTCGCGCTTGTTCGCCGCCGGCGCAGGTGCCGCCGGCTTCACTTCGCTATGTGCCGACACGGAGCTCATGCGTGCTTCTTCTTGTAGTCCTCGATCGCCGCCTTGATCGCGTCTTCGGCGAGGACCGAGCAGTGGATCTTGACCGGCGGGAGGTTGAGCTCCTCGACGATCTGGGTGTTCTTGATCAGCGCGGCCTGCTCGAGCGTCATGCCCTTGATCATCTCGGTCGCGAGCGAGCTCGACGCGATAGCCGAGCCGCACCC
>CAZDGY010000985.1:0-1138 GCA_964504685.1 uncultured Kofleriaceae bacterium
GCAATGCCTGCATGGTCACGAGCTGGACCGCGAACGCCCTCGTCGGCGGCGATGCCAAGGCGACCGGGACCGGGCTCTGGAACCCGCAAGGCGTCGCCGTCGATCGCGAGGGCAACGCGTATGTAGTCGATGCCAGCGACGCGCTCGTGCTCCGCATCGATGCGGCAACCGGAGTCATCACGACCGTCGCGGGCACCGGCACCGACGGATTCGCCGGCGACGGCGGACCGGCGATCTACGCGCAGTTCGCGTATGCCGCGGGCATCGCGGTCGACGGGCTCGGCAACATCTTCGTCGCCGACAACGGCAACAATCGCATCCGCCGGATCGATGCGATCACCGGCATCATCACGACCGTCGCGGGCGACGCCGACCATGCGTTCATCTCCGGCGACGGCGTCCCGGCGACCAGCGCGTCGCTGTGGCATCCGTTCGGCGTCGCGGTCGACGGGCTCGGCGACCTGTATATCGCCGATACGGAGAACGGCCGAGTCCGGCGCGTCGATGTGACCACAGGGTTGATCAGCACCGTGGTCGGCAGCGGCAACGGCCAATCGGCCGGCGACGGGGGCCTAGCGACGGCCGCGATCGTGAGCTCGCCATACGGCGTGGTGTTCGACGCGGCGGGCAACCTGTTCGTGTCGGAGGAGTACGGTCATCGGGTCAGACGCGTCGCCGCGGCGACCGGCGTGATCACGACCTACGCCGGCACCGGCACCGGCGGGTTCGCCGGCGACAACGGCCCGGCAACGACGGCGCAGCTCCAGAACCCGCAGGGCATCGCGCTCGATCCCGCCGGCAACTTGTACATCGCCGACTACGGCAACCACCGCATTCGTCGCGTCGACGCGACGACTCACATGATCTCGACCGTCGCAGGCACCGACGCGTCGGGCTTTGCGGGCGACGGCGGCGAAGCGAAGGCCGCGTCGATCTCGGCGTACAGCGTCGCGGTCGACAACGCCGGAGATATCTTCATCGCAGACGCCGACAACCAGCGCATCCGCGAGGTCAACGCCGGCGGTGTGATCTCGACCGCGGCCGGCACCGGCTCGCGCGGCTTCTCCGGCGATGGCGGCGCTGCCACCGCCGCTCCGTTCATGCAACCGACGAGCATCGCGCTCGACGCAGCAGGCGC
>CAZDGY010000985.1:1148-2731 GCA_964504685.1 uncultured Kofleriaceae bacterium
CGCGGAGCTAGGCAATGCTCGGGTTCGTCGGATCGACGCGACGACCGGCGTGATCTCGACGATCGCGGGTGGTGACGGTTATGCCGCGCTCGGCGATGGCGGCCTGGCGGTCAACGCGAACGCCGGTGAGCCATGTAGCGTCCGCTTCGACGCCGCCGGCAACCTCTACTTTGTCGACCTCGAAAATGCAGTCGTCCGCCGGATCGACGCGACGACCTCGATCATCACGACGGTCGCCGGCAACGGCACGAACGGATTCTCCGGAGACGGTGGTCCGGCGACGAGCGCCGAGCTGAACGAGCCGGTCGCCCTCGCGATCGACGGCCAAGGCAACATCTTCATCTCCGATTCGAGCAATCATCGCATCCGCCGGGTCGACGCGACGACCGGCAAGATCTCGACTGTCGCCGGCAACGGCACCGGCGGGTTCTCCCAGGACGGTATTGCGGCGACGAGCTCGGAGCTCTACTTCCCTCTCGGCATCGCGGTCGATAGCGCCGGAAACCTCTGGATCGCGGACAACGCCAACAACCGCGTGCGCCGCGTGAATGGCGCAGGCGTGATCACGACCGTCGCCGGCATCGGCACGCAGGGATCGATGGGGGATGGCGGGCTCGGGACCGCCGCGCAGGTCGATCACCCGGCGTGCGTCGCGGTCGACACGGCCGGCAACGCGTATATCTGCGCTTCGTACAGCGACAAGATCCGCAGACTCGACGCGACGACCAACATCATCACGACCGTGGTTGGCGGCGGCGGGCAATACTCGTTTATTGGCGACGGC
The DNA here is from genome assembly GCA_964504685.1 of uncultured Kofleriaceae bacterium. Taxonomy (GTDB): domain Bacteria; phylum Myxococcota_A; class Polyangia; order Haliangiales; family Haliangiaceae; genus JABFXX01. Next base: position 1,933 of record CAZDGY010000985.1, read on the forward strand.
GGGCCGGCCACGGCCGCGTCGTTGTTCTCGCCGCAAGACGTCGCGATCGATGCCAGCGGCGCGATCTACGTCGCCGACTACGAGAACCAGCGGATCCGCCGGGTCGACCCGCTGACCGGCATCATCAACACCGTTGCTGGCCAAGTCGATCCGGAGGGCACGGGCCCAGTCGCGCAAGCCCACCTCGCAAACCCGCAGGCATTGATCGTCGGTCCGGGGTTGCCCGAGACGCTGATCGCCGGCGGCATCAGCGGCACGGTCGAAGGCATCGGGACCACGACCTCGGCGGTTGCGGTCGTCGCCGGGCGCTATCCGCAAGGCACGGCGACCGGTCAGCTCGCTCGGTTCCGCGCGTCGACCTTCGGCACGGTCGCGGGTATCGCGTTCGACGCGACCACGAGCGTGCTCTATGTCGTCGAGTCGTCGACGAATCGGATCGACGCGGTCACCGTCGTCGACCCGAAGGACGCCGACACGTGGACGATCGCGCCGTTCGCGAATACCGCGGGTGCTGCCGGATTCGCCGACGGACCGGTCGCGACCGCGATGTTTCGCTCGCCGACCGGCCTCTATCTCGACGCGACCACGCACCGGCTGTACGTCGCCGACACCGGCAACCACGTGATTCGCGCGATCGATCTCGGCACGAGCGCGGTCACGACGATCGCCGGCACCCCCGCGACGCTCGGGTTCGATGGCGACGGCGGCCCTGCGACGAGTGCCCTGCTCTACCAACCGCAGGCGATCGCGACCTGCCCCGACGGCGACTTGTTCATCGCCGACACAGGCAATCACCGGA
>CAZDGY010000986.1:0-2721 GCA_964504685.1 uncultured Kofleriaceae bacterium
AGCATCTTCTGGTCGCGCTCGGGGATCGGCTTGGGCTCCGGGATGGTCTTGTAGTCGGTGTCGGCCTTGGCGTCCTCGAGGTCCGCCTGCTGCTTCACGCGCGGGTCGACGTTGAGCGCGTTCTTCCAACCGAGCACCGCGGCGTACGCCGATTCCTTCATCAGCTTGTCGCCGACCTTGCCGGTCTTGACGACGTCGGTGAACGCGACCGCAGCGTTCTCCCATAGCTCGGTCTGGAGCCGCGGGTTCTTCTCGTTCTCGGCGCGCGACCACAGCAGCTCCGAGTAGAAGTACTGGGTCTGCGCGTAGTCCTCGGCGTCTGGGAACACCTCGAGGTACACCTTGTAGAGCTTCTCGGCGTACGCGAGCGTCTCCGGGTTCTTGGTCTTCGCCGACTCGGAGTGATACGCGCGAGCGAGCTCGCCCGACATCGCCGCGGCGTTGTCGTGGCACTCCTGCGCCTCGGACGGCGGCAGCACCTTCTTCGGCTTGATCGCGCCCCACAGCTTAACGAGGTTCTCGATCTCGGCGATCTTGTCGTTGTTGCTCGAGCCCGGCATCGACATCATCGCGCGCGCGACGTTGTCCTGCCACAGGCACACGTTCTTGTTCGTCGGCTCCTGCTTCATCAGCTCGCGGAACACGAAGATCGCTTTGTCGCTCTTGCCTTGGTCGAGGTAGAGGTCGGCCAAGATCGCGAGCATGTCGAGCGCGTACTTCTGATCGACGCGCTTGAACGCGTTGAGCGCCTGGTCCGCTTTGCCGACCTCGGCGTACGCGCGGACGAAGTCTTTCTTCGCGGCGGCGTTGAGCGTCTTGTTCTTGGGATCGTTCGCGGTGTTCTGCGCGACCTTGAAGAACGTCTCGAGCGCGTCCTGATACTTCTGCAGGTTCAGGTCGACCCAGCCGAGCTTGTAGTACGCGTACCAGTACGCCTGCGACTTCGGAAACTTGAGGACCATCTTGTAGCGGGCCTCGGCGTCAGCCAGCTGGTTCTGCTCGAAGAAGTAGTCGGCGAACGCGAGGTGCGCTTCGGGCACGTACTTCGACTGCGGATAGTTCTTCAGCAGCTGGTCGTAGACCCCGCGCGCTTCCTTCATGTACTTCGCGCTGGTCAGGGTGTAGCCGTAATAGAACAGCGCCATATCCATTTTGGCGTAGTTCTTCAGTTTGTCGTTGCTCGTCAGGGCTTGGTAGACCTTGACCGCCTTGAGCATGTAGGCCTTGGCCTTGTCGCTCGCGTCCTTGAACGCCGCCGCGTTCTTCGCCTTGTCCGCGGGCAGTCGCGCCTTGTCGACCATCAGCTGAGCTTCGGCAGAGCGCAGGCGGTAGTAGCGCTGCTGCTTCGCGTAGAGCTCGCCGAGTCGGAAGTAGAGATCCGCTTTCTCGTCGACGTCGTTGTCCGACGTCTCCTTGATCAGCTGGATGAAGCCCGCCTCTTCCTCGATGCGAATGTCGCCGACCAAACCTTCGACGTTGAGCACCTGATCGGCGCTGAGCGCCGGCTGGTTCTCGCTCGGATCCTTGGCCTTGGGCTGGATCGGCTTACTGCGCTCAGACAGGTTGACGTTGATCTTCACGTCCTGGGCGCGCGTGTACTTTGGCTTCGTGTCGGCCTGCGCTAGCGGCGCAGCAGCTGCTGCGGCGACCAATGCGGCCATGGTGGTGAGCTTCCACTTAGACATGACAGTTCCCTTCTCTTCTTCCGGCGGGACTAGAACACGACATGGGCAAGGCGCGGGCGACGCGTGAGTAGGTGATCATCGATAGAACCGCACTGCCATTCGGCAGTGCTGCTCGCCGGGCGCAGGTCCCGGCCATCGATCTGACCGCAGGCGAACGCAAAAATCCCGTTCCCCAAATGAATGGAGCCAGGATCTTGTGGGTTCGATTAGCCGTCATCGTCGGGTGGGCGAGGCGATGCGCCGGCTAAGACGCTATTGTTTTGGACAGCGGGACCGGATCTTGAACCGGTAATAACCCAGCTCGTCCTTCCAGTACTCGCCATTAAACTTCCACTGAAAGTGTTCGTCGTCAACGACAATCGGTTCTTCGCGATGGTCGGCGGCGACGCGCTGACCGGCTTGGTCGGCTGAAACCTTGTCGGCCTTCGCGCTCAAGATCTCGAGCTTGATGCGCAATCCGTCGCCGTTGAGGCGCGCGAGCTCTTTGGCGAACCGGTCGATGCGATCGCGGGCGACCTTGCCGGCGTCCGCCGCCGCGACCGACTGCTGAACGGTGAGCTCCTGCAGCACTTCGTTCGCGACCTGCGTCGTCTGCCACGCCTTGTCGCTCTTGCCGAGCATGTCGAGCTCGTGGTTGAGCTCGTCGACCCAGGCGAACGTCTTTAGCAACGTCTTGTCGTTGAGCTGGCTCATGACGAGGCGCTGCGCCGTCGGATCGAGGCCGCCTTTGCCCGCCTTGACCTTCTTGACGTACTCGTAGAACTCCGCGTTGTCGGCGGTCTTCGCGATGATGTCGGTCAGCGTGTTCTTCAACGGGCCGTACTTCTCGTTGAAGTCGGCGATCGCTTCCTCGGCCTGATCGTAGAGGCAGTACTTGAAGTAGATCACCGCGCGGAGCAGCACGCCCTCGGGGTAGAACTGGTTCTCGAAGTACGGCGCGTTGAGCGTGTGGATGTTACCGAGCGCCTTCGAGTTCAGCGTCTTCATGTAGTAGGCCCACGACGCTTCGAACAGCGACTCCGCCCAGTCGGCCGAG
>CAZDGY010000987.1:0-2718 GCA_964504685.1 uncultured Kofleriaceae bacterium
GCTCGATCGCCGGGTCGCTGCGCAGGCGCGATTGGTCGGCGTGCTGTTCGATCTGCTCGCCGCTGCCGCCGAGGTGCCGCTCGATCTGCCGTTGCCGCGCGATCCGCGAGCGCGGGCGTTCGCGGACCTCGTGACCGCCGAGCCGGGCGCGGACAAGTCGCTCGCGACGCTCGCGCGCAAGGCCGGCGCGAGCGTGCGCACGCTTGAGCGCTGCTTCTCGCTCGAGACTGGCCTCGCGGTCGGCGCGTGGCGACGCCGGGTTCGGTTGTTTCACGCGCTGCGACTGCTCGAAGCCGGCGGCAACGTCACCGAGGTCGGGTTCGACGCGGGCTACGCGACGACGAGCGCGTTCTCGGCGGCGTTCTCGCGCCAGTTCGGTCGACCGCCGAGCGGACGCCGACGCAGCTAGCGGGTGAGCTCTTCGAACGCCTCTCGCGCGGCGCTCGCGAAGAATGTGTCGGAGTCCATGATCTGGTCGCGGTGCCACGTGCGGGTTTGCTTGCCCGGCATCACGATCGCCGCGAGATGAACTTCGGCATTCGCGCCCTCCCCCATCGATTCGAGCGTGCCGTAGATCACGAGGTCGGCACTCGCCGCGGCCGCGATCGCTGCGTCGCACGGCGCACCGACGTCGTCACAGCCCGCCGCGTTCTCCGGCAGCTCGACGAGGTTCGCTCTGTGCGCGTTCACCTGATCGAGCAGCGCCGCGGTGAACCGTGCAGCCCACGCCGGACCGTAGTCCGGACCGAATGGCGCGGTGATCGGCACGATCGCAACGCGCAGCAGATGCGGCGCCGGCGCGGCGAGCCGAGCCTGCATGCCTTTGGTCCACGTCGCGAGCACGGCGAGGTCGAGGTCGGGGAACGTCGTCTGATCGATCGCGATCTCCACGCGGTCGTCGGTGTGCGTGATCCGTGCGCGCTTGAGGCCCGCGACGATCGCGGGCGGCGGCTCGATCCCGGCCGCGAGCTCGCCGCGATGCAAGCGATCCGCCGCAAGGGTGGCGCTATTGGCGTCGGCAAATTGCGCCGCGACGCGAATCGAGAACGCTCTGGCAGGCACCTGGCCGTCGCTCGTCATTGCGACCGAGTAACCGACGGTCGGCAGGCCGACGAAGCCGCCGATCGTCTTGTCGAGTGACCATGCCGAAAACTGTGCGGTCGGTAGGTTCGCGATCCGGTCGTGCCAGATCTGGGCTTGCGCGGCATCGTGCAACGCGAGTGCGGCGATCACGACGGGTTTCCGTCCGGCGATGACGAGGTTGCCGCGCCACGCGACGTACAGTTTGCCGAGGCGTTCGGCGTCGAACGTCGCCAGCTCGCCGTCGCTGCCGACCTCGATCGCCGGCGAGCGATTGGCGGGCGCATCGCGCATGCACGCCTCGAGTTGATCGCGCGCAACCTTGCCGTCGACGATGAGGTAGCTCGAGTGGTCGACGTAGATTTGATAGATGGTCTGCGCTGCGTCGATCGTCTCATGCAAGCACGGTCGGTCGGTGAGCAGCGGGCTCGCGACCGCGACGAGCGGCGACTTGGATCCGGAGGTGCGCACCACGCCAGTCGCATCGGCGACGACGAACGCGGCCGGATCGAAGTGCGGCGCTCGAGGCGGCAGTGCCGAGCCCGCCGAGCTACAAGCGAACGAAACCAGGCAGGCGGCGAGCGCGATCAGTCGTGCCATATGGAGATCAGACGCAGCGTCCCGCCATGGAGTCGCGTGCTCGACGCGACGTTGCCGGTGTCATCTCGCTTTGAGCCAAGCGTCGGCCGCGCGCTTGACGTCATCGGCCTTCGCGCCGACGTCGATCGCGACCGGATCGCCGGTGATGTTCTGCAACGCGCGCTGCGCGAAGTAACGCACGAGCGGGTATTGATGCGACAGCATCGGCACGATCGCGGCGACCGCATCCACCGCCTTCGCGTCACCATAGGTCGCGATCGCGACCGCTTGCTCGTGCGGCTTGCCGAGGATCAGCGTCGCGCGCATCGCGTTGACGCCGAGGTCATCGCCGTAGAGTTTCTTGAGCGCAGAGCGATCGTAGCGCTTGCCCCACCAGCCCTCCATCGTCGACGCGAGCTGCTCGACGCTCTTGTCGACGTGACACAGCGCGCACTCGAGCGGGCGATCGCTCTCGACTCGCGCGGGATCGTTCGGCGAGCCGATTCGATGGTAGCGATTCAACGCGTAGTCGAGCCCCATGTTCTTCTTCGCCATGTGGCACGCGACGCACGACGTGCCGGCACCGCCGAGTTGGTGATGACTGTGGCGTGCGAGCGCGTCGTCGTTGCCGTACTGCGCGTGGCACGTCGTGCACAGGTGATTGCCGGCCGGCGTCGCCATCGCGCGCAGCGCATCGGGCGAATCCTCGACGTGGGGATCGTGGCACGTCGTACACGCCATCTGCGTCGCGCAGCCGCCGAGCTGAAAGTCGCGACCTTCCCCCGAGCTGATCGAGCTGCCGCCGGGCTCGACCTCGCGCCGCTTGTGACCTTCCCACGTCCAGGGATATTGCGAGAACAGCACGGTGTGGCACTTCGCGCAGGTGTGATTGATCAGCTGCGCCTTCGTGCCAGTCATGCCCTTCGGCGGATCGACCTCGACGACCGGGCTGAGCGCGGCGAACGATGGCTTCACGCTCGGATCGGCGGCGTGCATGCGCGCGCCGTTGTGGCACGCCTCGCAACCGATGCCGAGCTCGACGAGATGCGCGCCATCGAG
>CAZDGY010000988.1:0-2713 GCA_964504685.1 uncultured Kofleriaceae bacterium
CGCGAGATTGCGGCGCCTGCGAGCCACACGTCGCGAGCGCGATCACGATCGCGACGCCCCATGCAGCTCGGAAGATCAAAGCGAGACCTCGGCCGCGAGTTGCGCGCGATCGTTTTCGAGCTCGCGCCCCGCTTGCTCGTCGACATGCGTCAGCTGGAGCTGAAACCGCATGCGCAACCTTGGCACGCCGAGCACCGCGCCGACCGTGTGCTCGATCACGCGGTCGGTCGTGATCAGGCTCGACGGATCGAGGATGCCGAACCGATAGCCGAGCGCGATCGGGAGCGAGGCAGGAATCCGCACCATCGCTTGGACGTGGGCGCCGTACGCGTCTTGCGCCGGCCCGCCGGTCGTGTCGAACGTCGTGTGCTCGATCACGATGCCGCCGCCGAGCGACACCGGCCCCAGGCCGAGATGCGCGCCGAACGCGCCCTGATAGTCGGTCTCGTCCTGGCGAAACGGCAGCGCGCCGATCGTGCGCGGGTTGTAGCGCCCCGACGCGACGAGCCACGAGTCATGCGGCAGGCGAAGCAGCGCGGTCGCCGACAGCGCGAGCGAGTTGTTGTCGTTGTTCGACGCGAACTCGTCGGCGCCGTTCTGCGCCGCGACCTCGAACCCGAACTTCGCGCCCGTGGTCGGCACTTCGGGATCGAGCCGGATCGCGGCGCCGATCGATCGGCCCGGCGGCAAGCCCGGCGTCTGGTAGCCCTGGGTCGGCAACACGCCGCGGGTCTCGATCGGCTTGTCGACGAACTCGCGCGACGTATCCGGAATCTGCGCCTCGGGATCGACGAGCGCTTGGAAGTAACCGCCGCGGCCGGTGACGTCGCCCGCGATCCGCGCGTCGACGTACGCATCGCGCAACCCGACCGCGATGTTGCCCTGTGGCGAGTTGATCTGCGTGCGCTGATCGACCGCGCCGTCGAACGACAGCACGAACGCGGCGATGTTGCCGAGCTTGCCGCGCGCACCGACGCGCGCGTTCTGCAGCTCGAAGCCGTCGTCGCGGCCGATGTAGCCGACGTTCGGGTCCGCTTGGATCGCGATGTACTGCAGCCGGATGAAGCCGAACGGTTGCCACGAGAACCCGGTCGATGGCGCGACCGGCTCGGGCGGCGGGCGATTGGCCTCGCTGTTCGCCGGGACGCGTTCGGCCGGCGGTACGGCGGGCGCAGGCGCGGCATCGCCTGGCTTGGACTCGTCGCTCGGCGGCGGTGAATCGCCTGCCGGCGCGGGCGCAGGCGCGACCGGTCCCGCCGCTTGCGCGGCGACAATGCGTGGAGCGAGCAGCGCAGCGCCGAGCACGGCGCCCCCCAACAGACGGCGTTGTGCGATCACGTGGCGCAGAGCGTAAACGCAACCCCGCGCGCGGAGCGTGGCGCTGGCGTGAAATTGTTGGCCTACCGGCGGCGGCGGCGGCGGACGACGAATCCGATGGCAAATACGATCGGCCATAGCGAGGCCGGGTGCCCCGCGCTGCACGTGTAGTAGCTCTTCTCGCCAGCCGGGCCGGTGCCCGAGCCGGCATCCGAGCCGGCGCCGTCACCGGTCAACGCGACGCTCGCAGTCCCTCCGTCGTAGTCGACCATGAACGTCGCGGCCTCGTTGCCGACCTCTTGAGCTTCGAACACGACGAGCCACGAGGCGGCGCCGTTCGCGGGGATCTGCGATTGAGGCGGCGTCGAGACGATCGCGAATTCGCTAGCGTTCGTGCCGACGATCCGCGGGTTGCTGGTCTGGACCGCGGTGGTCGAACAGTTCGACAACGTGATCTGTTGGCCGATCGTCGTGGTCTGAACCGGCGCGACGCCGAAGTACACCGAGTCCGGGCTCGGCGTGACGCCGGCGTCGAGCGCCTCGACCGCGAGCATGATCGTGTCCGGCGTGCCGCCGGGGATATCGGTGGTGACCGTCACCTGCGATTGCACGGAGCCCACCGCGGTCGGGGCGGCGACCACGTCGAACGTCACCATGTTTGCGCCGTCGCCCGCGACCGAAGCCGGCAGCGTCGGTGCGGTCACGGTAAACGGCGCATCGGGGGTCGATAGCGCGCTGATCACGAACGAGCCGTCGGCGTCGCCGATGACCGTGAACGTCTGATCCTTGGTCTGGCCCGCGCACACCGGTCCGAAGTCGACCATGCCGTCGGGGTTGACCGACATCGCGGTCGCGAGCGCCTGACCGGTGACTTGCACGGTGCGGGTCTGGCCGCCGTCGTACGTCGCGACCAGCGATCCAGTGACCGACTCCGCGGACGTCGCCGCGAACGACACTTGTGCGTTCGCAGCGCCGCCACCGGCGCTGAGCACCGTACCCGCCGCCGGCGCGCTCATCAGCGCCATATCGGTGCCGGTGAACGTCACGCTCTCGAGCGTCATCGACGCGGTGCCGGTGTTCGACAGGTCGATGGTCTGGACGAGCGGCTCGCCGACGCGCGTGGTCGGGATCGTAGCAGGGCTCGGCGTGATCGACAGGTTCGAATCGATCCCGTTGCAGCTCAGCGGCAGCGTCACGGTCGGGTGCGTCGGATCGTTCGACGTCACGACGAAGCTGCCGCTCATCGCGCCGGTCGCGGTCGGCGCGCACTCGAGCGTGTACGGTTGCGACCCGCCGGGCGCGAGGTTGTACGCGCCGGTCGGCCCCGACGTGATCGTGAAGCCGGCGGATGCGGTCACCGAGCCGACGCTCAGCGTCGAGCCACCGATGCTGGAGA
>CAZDGY010000989.1:0-2708 GCA_964504685.1 uncultured Kofleriaceae bacterium
GCTCGCCGCTGCCGCCGCTCGCGAGGCTCGCGGGCACGCCGGTCGGCACGCCGACGGCTGCAGACGAATCGTCCCCCACTTCGGCGACGATAGCACTTCGGCCTCGGGCGAGACCGCTGCCAAGGCAGTGTGGTTAGTGCGTGATATCGATGATGCTGACGCTCTTGCTCACAACGGAGATGCTCGGATAGTTGCCACCGTCGGCAGCTTGCGTGTCCTTGATGTCGAGCTTGCGGACGACGTTGCTACGGACCTGGAGCTTCGCGGCCGTCTTGGGTGACTTCTTCATTGGAGACCTCCACCGTCCACTCTAGAGAACTCTCGTGACGTCCGATCAAATATTATCGGACCTTTGAGTGTCGGTGCGCGTCGCAGATCGGATCACTTGGCGGCCATGGCAGCGAGCTCTGCTGCGCTTGGGGGTGGATAGGTAGGCGACCATTGCCGCGTCCCACCTACATCGGCGATAGCCACTTTGCTTCGATCCGGGCTGATCGCGATCTCGACTGCGCTACGCAGGACAAGCGCGGCCCGGAGCGTGGGGACGTCCCAGACCCGCGCTGTCCCGTCGCCGCCGACGGTCACGAGGGTTCGCTCGGACAGAAAGCCGCCCTGGGTGACACCTTCACTGTGGCCTTCGAGCACGCCGACGCGAGTGAGCGTCGACAAGTCCCAGACCACCGGCGACGGTCCAGCGAGACCGACGAGGTACCGAGCGTCTGGGCTCGGAGCGAAGCCGAAGATCGGTGCCGGTGCCTCTAGCTTCGCGACGAGCTTGCCGCTGTCCTCGTTCCACACCCAAGCGTTCTGATCGAGGGAGCCTCCGATGACGTTGCGATGCGCGACGTCGAAATACACCGCGGCGATCGCGGCCGTGCCGGCCTCGAGGACGAGGCGCTTGTTCGGCGTGGCGAGATCGATCAGCACGAACGTCGATTTTTCCGCGGAGGTCGCCGCCCACAGGTGCTCGCCATCCGGCGTGTAGCCCGCGATGTCGATCGACCCCGGCAGGTCGGCGAAGGTTTGTTCGATCCGTTCGTTGGCGACGTCCCAGATCCGCAGCTGTTTCGTCGACGCGCCGGTCAGCGCACGACCGTGCGGTCCGAACGCGACCCAGGTCAGCTCGTCTGGTTGTGCGAGCTGATGAACGAGCTTGCACGATACCGGATCCCAGATCTGCACCGTGTTCGAGCCGGGGCCGGTGGTCGCGACGAGCGAGTCGTCATCGTTCCACGCGAGCTGGTAGATCTTCGTCGCGCTCGCGTTGCGGCAGGCGGCGCCGTCGCCGGACGGCGCGATCACGATGTCGCCGTTTGCGCCGGCGAGCGCGATGCGCCTGCCGTCGTGACTGTAGACGAGGTGGTAGAGCGGCGTCATTGCCTTCACGGTCGCTGCGGGCAACGGCTTCCACAGAGCAGCCTTCGTTGCATCCCAAACGATGACGGTGTGATCCCAACCTGCGCTCGCAAGTCTCGACCCGTCTGGACGAAACGACAGCTGTTGCACTTGGTTCTTGTGACCCAGCAACTCGCCGGCAAGCGATCCGGTCTCTGGATCGAACAGGCGAATCGAGCCGTCGTAGCTACCGGCCGCGACGAGACCACCGCTTGGCGAAAACATCACCGCGCTAAACCCGGTTGGCCCGTCGATCGTGCGAAGCGGGGCGCCATTCCGATCCCAGATCTTGATCGTCTTGTCTGCACCGGCGGTCGCGAACCGGCTGCCGTCGGGCGAGACCGAGAGGTCGTTGACGAAGCCGTCGTGTGCATTCTCGATCGCGACGACCGATCCATCTGCGTGGAGCACGGTGACCGCGCCGGCGGTTGACCCGAACGCGATATAGGATCCATCGCGCGCCGCCGTCCCGACGTTGAGCCCGGCGCGGACCTTGGTCTGCGCGATCGCCGACGCCTTCGCGGCGTCCCAGATTCCGACATGGCCGGAATTGTCCCAGATCGCGACTCGTCGACTCGAATCGCAGAACGACGCTCCGCCGTAGCTATCCGAATCGCCGATCGTGCCGGTCTTCGCCCCCGTTCGATCGAACAGCATGACGCCTTGCTTCGCCGCGACGAGGATCCGCGTGCTGTCGGGGCTGAACTCGACGCTGTAGGCCTCACCGACCTTCGCCGCCGCGACGACGCCGAGATCCGGGTTCCAGACGTGCAGCATCTGGTCGTTGCCCACCGCAGCGATGGCCTGACCATCGCCGCTGAATGCGACTGATAGCGCGGACTCGGACAGCGCGACCTCGTGTAACTGCTCGCCGGTGACGGCGTTCCACACGCGGACGGTCTTGTCGTCCGCGACCGTAGCGAGCTTCGTTCCATCGGGGCTGAAACTCTCGGCCCAGACCTTCGCGCTGTGACGGTCGAGCGTCGCTAGCCGCGCGCGAGTGGTGCGCAACCCCTGTTCGAGCATCAGCCGGTTCGCTTCACCGGTCTCGCCCCGCTGATAGGCCTGCGCGAGGTAGGGCAAGGCTTTGAGCGGCTCACCGCTCAACATCAGCAGGTTGCCTTCATCGAACATGGCTTGTCGCGCGCGCGCCTTCTCTTGCTGATTCGATCGCCACAAGAACGCGACGAACACGGCAGCGAATGCTGCGGCGATCGCGATGAGCGTGCGGCGAATCCGCCGACCGCGAGTCTCGGAGGCGACGCTGGCGTTGCCGAACGCGGCTTCGATCGGGGTGAGGTCTTGGGGATGAC
>CAZDGY010000990.1:0-2707 GCA_964504685.1 uncultured Kofleriaceae bacterium
CCCGAACACGATCTAGCTATTCGAAGAACTCGTTCGGGTGTTGCCGGATGTACGCAGCCGCGAGCTCGAACACGCGCGGGTAGCCCTCGTAGAACGCGTTGTCCGGGTCTTCGAACGAATCTGCTGGGAGCTCGGCAAGCACCTTGCTGCGATGCGACCGATTGCCACGTGCGACCGCGACCGCGCGCTTGGCGTGGTGAAGTGCCTCGCGCACACCGCTTGAGTCGTCACTGTGTTCTCGGAGGAGCACGAGGACGTCGTCGAGCGGAAGCGCGTGCTTTGCCCGCACCGCAGCGCACAGGTCGTCGAGCGCCTCGATCCGATCGTCGGCCTCTCCTTTGGTGAGCCGCTGCGATAGTTGCTCGAGCGTTACGATCATGGCGTCGGCAGCGCGGCGGCTCTAGCGCGTGCCGTAGTTGTGCGCGCTCTTCTCTTCGTTGCGATCGGTCGCGGGCGGCGGCTCGGCGGACAACGCGCTGATCCGCGCGCGGGTCGCCGGATCTAGGTGCAGCTCGGCGGCGGCAAGCGCGGGCGCGAGCTGATGCTCGTCGCGGCCCCCGACCAGCACGCTGGTCACCGCGGGATGCGATGCGACCCACGCGATCGCGAGTGTCGTCGGCGCATGGCCGAGCTCGGCGGCGAGGGCGCAGAACGCGTCGGCAGTCGCGTAGAACGCGGGATCGCCGTAGCGCGTCTCGTACATCTTGGTGTCGCGCAGCCGGCCGTGATCGGGGCGCTTGCCCGCTCCGTACTTGCCGGTGAGGAGGCCGCCGCCGGTCGGGCTGTACGGCACGACCGCGAGCCCGAGCGCGTGCGCCATCGGCAAGATCTCGATCTCGGCCGCGCGCTTGACCAGGTTGTACATCGGCTGGATCGCGACGAACGGCGCGAGCCCCTGAGCGGTCGACACGCCGAGCGCGTGTGCGACTTGCCACGCCGCGAAGTTCGAGCACGCGGGGTAGAGGATCTTGCCGGCGCGCACCAAGTCATCGAGCGCGCGCAACGTCTCGCCCACATCGGTCGCGTCGTCGAACCGATGCACGTAGTACAGGTCGATCCGATCGGTGGCGAGCCGGCGCAAGCTCGCTTCGACCGCGCGCACGAGGTGATAGCGCGACGCCCCGCGCGAGTTCGCGCCGGGCCCGGTCGGAAAGTACGCCTTGCTCGCGAGCACGATGTCGTCGCGCTCGCCGCGGACGAGGCGCCCGAGAAACTCTTCGGACCGGCCTTCGTTGTAGACGTCGGCGGTGTCGACGAAGTTGACGCCGGCATCGCGCGCGGCTCGCCAGATTCGACCCGCGGTCGCTTCGTCGGCATCGCCACCGAACGACATCGCACCGAGCGCGACGCGCGAGACCTTGACCCCAGTCTTGCCGAGCAGGTTCACGGCAGGCTAGCGCTCGAACGCGGCTTCGATCCGGTGCAAAACCTTCTCCTCCGACGCCGACACTTTGCCGATCCCGAGGAAGCCGCCCGCCGCGCCTGCGACCATCTTCGCGAACCCGACGATCTGGTTGCGCAACAGACGGTTCTGTTCGTCATTGAGCTGCGACGCGAGCGCCTTGATGTACGCCTCCCAGGCGACCATCAAGTCGTCGCCCGGCGGCTTCGCGAGCCAGGTCGACAGCAGCTCGTAGCCGGGCGTGCCCTTTTCTAGCCCCTTGCCGTGCGCGCCTTGCAAGATCGCGGTGCGCTCGTTGTCTTGGATCTCGCCGTCGGCCCAGGCGACCTGGATCAGCGGAACGAGCGATAGGGCTGCGATCGTATTGGCACGCAACCCGAGCACGACGAGGCGCTCGAGCACGGCTTCGTCCGACATCCCCGACGCTTTGCGCAATTCGTCCCGCGAGCGCTGGCTGTCGAGCTTGTCTTTCATCGTCGCGAGCTTGTCGTGGTTCTCTTTGTCGTAGAACTGGTTTTCCAGGGCTTTACCGCGCTCTTCGAGGGTAACTTCACTCACGATGGGCTCCTTGCGTGGGGCGGGATCACCCTACCAAAGTGCGTCGCAGTTAGGAGAGGCGCAGTCAGATCATTGTGCTTGCCGGGGGAATGCGCCCCGCGGTATCGCACCGCCGTGGTCAGCCGCTACTTCGTCGTGGCACTTACGCTAGGCGCATGCGCGCAGGCCGATTCGTTGAAAGCGAACCCGGATGCGAGCCCGAACGGACGGCCCGATGCCCCGCAGGGGAGCCCCGATGCGCCGGCGCACAATCCCGACATCGATGCGCCGCAGGGCCTGACCGGCACCCACCTCGTGATCAACGAGATCGACTACGACCAGGTCGGCACCGACACTGCCGAGTTCGTCGAGATCTTCAACCCGACGCCGGCGTCGATCGATCTCACCGGCATCACGCTCGAGCTAGTCAACGGCGCGAACGGCACGGTCTACGCGACGGTCGATCTGTCGTCCGAGCCCGCGCTCGCGTCCGGCGGTTACCTCGTGGTCGCCGATAGCGCGGTCAACGTCGACTCGGGCGCGACCGCGATGATGAGCTGGACCACGAACGCGATCCAAAACGGCGCGCCGGATGGCGTCGCGCTGGTCGACACGGTCAACGCTGCGATGGTCGATGCGCTGTCGTACGAAGGCGCGATGACCTCGGTCGCGATCAGCGGCATGGGCACGGTGTCGCTGGTCGAAGGCACGCCGACGACCGCGGCCGACTCGAATACGGTCAACGGCTCGCTGTGCCGGTCGCCGAAC
>CAZDGY010000991.1:0-2701 GCA_964504685.1 uncultured Kofleriaceae bacterium
GGCAGCGCGCCGGTCGTCACCACCGAGCCAGCGTCCACCGTGGTCGTCCCGACGGCTACACCCGCACCGCAGAGCGACGTGGTCTACGATCGCTGGAACATGCCGGTGTTCGTGTCCGGCGCGCTGACGTTCGGCGCATCGTACGGCGCTGCCGCGATCGCGTCGGGCGCGAGAAACCATCCGGGCGCCGATCGCCTCGTCGTTCCGCTCGCCGGTCCGTGGCTCGCGCTGAGCGATTGGGGCCATTGCCCGATCGCGAGCCCGGACTGCGATCGCAATACGACCGACAAGGTCTTGCGCGTGGTCGACGGCGTGTTCCAAGCCGCGGGCCTCGTCACGATGCTCGATGGACTGCTCGACCCGTCATCGCATCACGGCGCGGTGGTGCGAACTGCTCAGAAGGGGATCCACGTCGCCCCGACCGGGACTGGCATCAAGGTATTCGGCGCGTTCTGATGCCGCGCGGATTACTCCCGGGTATACGGAGCGCGGAGGATTCCTATGAAGCGCTCGAGCAATGTTGTTTGGAAAGGTAATGGGCCGAAAGGTGCCGGTGCGATCACCACGCAAAGCGGCGCGTTCAAAGAACAGCCGTACAGCGTCAACACTCGGTTCATGGCCGAGGACGGCAAGGCCGGGACGAACCCCGAGGAGTTAATCGCAGCGGCCCATGCGAGCTGTTTCTCGATGGCGCTCGCGTTCGCGTTGACCGGCGCCGGCCACGACCCGACCGAGATCCATACGTCGGCAGTCGTCGACCTGCAGAAGCTCGAAGCCGGTTGGACGCTCACCGGCATCGCGCTCGAGACTCAAGGCAAGGTCGCCGGGATCACGAACGAGCAGTTCGTCGAGCTCGCCGAGGGCGCGAAGAAGAACTGCCCGATCTCGCGCGCGTTGGCGGCGACGCCGATCACGCTGAGCGCGAAGCTGCTGTAGCCACGTGCGATGTGAGCCCGTCGCGGACGTGCTGCGAGGGCTCCATCGCTCGCTTCGTCGTGGCCCGGCAGTTAGACGCGTCGGTTCGGGTCAGTCCATGTCGACGTCGACCGAGCCGCCCTTGCCCTTCGGCGGCGGTGGCGGTGGACCTTTGCGCACTTGTTGGAACGTCTCTTTGAGCTGCTCGTCTTCGATGTCAACGGTCAGCCCGGCGAGTGCGGCCGCCGGAAGATCGAGCGCCTTCGCGAGCGCGCGCAGGTAGTCATCCTCGGCGAAGTCGATCTCTTCGTCGGACTCGTTGACCGCGCTAACTAAGAACAGCAGCTTGCGGCGATCGTCTTCCGGGTCGGTGCGAAACGGCTCGGCCGTCTTCACGACATCGAACTTCTTCGGATCGAAGCCGTCGATGCGTTTCGAGATCTCGGCGGTCAGCCCGCCCGCGAGCTCCTCGACCAGCGCGCGCACTTCGGCTTTTTCCTGATCGCGCAGCTCGTCATCGGCGTACGCAGCACCCATCAGCAGATCGCACAGCGGCAGGATCCGGTCCGAGATCGACATGGTCACGACATTACCCCCGAGTCGGCGTACGCTCCAGCTGTGCGTGCGGTCGTCGTCGCCATGTTAGTCGCTGCGAGCGGGTCGGCGGTCCATGCCGACGGTTTCGCCGAGCTCGGAGCAGGCGCGACCATTCCAGTGGCCGACAAGGTCTGGACGAACACCGTGACGCCGAGCCCGGTCCTCGCAGTCCGCGGTGGCACGTCGGCCGGCGAGCTCGCGGCCATGTTGTCCGGCGAATGGACGCCGTTTCGCACGACCGCGGCGGGCTTGGCCTACGATCGCTATCGGCTCACGCTCGGCGTCGGCGTCCACCATCACATCAAGCGCTGCATCGTGATCTCGGCCCGGGTCGGCCTCGGCGTCGACATCGCGCACGCGGCCTATTCGATCACGCTGAGCCACAACATCGTCGCCGGCTCGAACGGCACCGACGTTGGCTTCGCCGCGGAGGCTGCGATCGGGATCTGGCAGGAGCTCGGCGGTCATTCGCAGCTCGGGCTCGAGCTCGCGGTGCCGATCGGCTCGCACGACAATCAAGTCGGGAGTAGCCAGGTCAGCTTCGCCTACACGAGCGTCGACATCGAGCTGCTCGGCACATTCCGGTTCGGCCGCTAGTAGACCGACGGTACGTACATCTGCTTCGGGATCGGGCCGCGCAGATAGTTCGGATTGTGGACGCGTTCGGGCAGCGTGATCGGCTCGCGCCCGATCTCTTGGTGAGGAATCTGTGCGAGCAGGTGATGGATGCAGTTGAGCCGCGCGCGCCGCTTGTCGTCGGCTTCGACGATCCACCACGGCGCTTCGGCGATGTGTGTGCGCTCGAGCATCGCCTCTTTTGCCTTCGTGTAGAGCTCCCAGCGCCGGCGCGATTCGAGATCCATCGGCGATAGCTTCCATTGCTTGAGCGGGTCGACGATCCGCGCCATGAACCGGCGGTGCTGTTCGTCGTCGGTGATCGAGAACCAATACTTCACGAGCACGATGCCGGAGCGGATCAACATCTTCTCGAGCTCGGGCACGGTGCGGAAGAACTCTTCGCACTCGGCGTCGGTGCAAAACCCCATGACCTTCTCGACGCCGGCGCGGTTGTACCAACTGCGATCGAACAGCACGATCTCACCGGCGGCGGGGAGATGCGCGATGTAGCGCTGGAAGTACCACTGCGTTCGCTCGCGTTCGCTCGGCGCCGGTAGCGCGACGACCCGAC
>CAZDGY010000992.1:0-2699 GCA_964504685.1 uncultured Kofleriaceae bacterium
TGCTCGGTCGTAGCGACGGCCGGGCCTGGGGCGGGCATCTCGTCGAAGCCACGACCTCTCCGACCCTCGAGCTCTACGTGACGACCTACCCGGAGCCGCTGCACAAGCGACTCGACCCCGCGACGGACCTACTGCTGATCGATCCGTCGCTCGCACCGTAGGTCAGTGGCCGAACATACGACGCGCGGCGGCGAAACCGAGAAGGCCCGCCGCGAAGCAGCCCACGGTCGTCGCGCTAAAGTTGACGGTTGCCGTGTACCAGCTCCGGCTCTCGAGAAACTGCGTCGTGTCGAGGTTGAAGCTCGAGTACGTCGTGAGGCCTCCCATGAACCCGGTCGTTAGCGCGACCTTGAGGGTCGGCGAGACCAGCATCGTCGACGACGCCACCTGGGTGATGGCGGCGATCAGGAAGCAACCGACGATGTTGACGATCAGGACGCCGAACGGGAATCCGGTGCCAAGCGCCCGAGCGGCCCACAAGCCTACGAGGTAGCGCGTGACGGTCCCGAGCGCACCGGCGAACCCGACCAGCAGCAACAGCCGAGGCATCGGCGCTTCCCCTCAGACGACCTTCTCGGCGAGGAGATCGGCGATGCACTTGTCGATCTGCTCCTTCTCCCTCGACGTCATGCAGAACATGGCGAAGTGGGCCCACAGGCTGTCGACCACGTGGAAGCTGCTGTTCGGGATCAGCTTCTGCTCCGCCTGGCAGTCCTCCGGCGGGAAGAACATGTCGTGGGAGAACGCGACGACGGAGGTCTTGGCCTTGATTCGCTTGAGCGCCGCGGCGAGATCGCCGTTCGTGTGACGGCTCACGTCACCGTGGCGCCACTTCCATCCCTGGACGATCAGGTTATTGGGATCCATCGGCTGGAAGTACGCCTCCCAGAACCGGTGCAGGAAGTCGTCGACCGACGAGAACCCGGATTCTCGCCACGCTTCCTTCCGGTAGAACTCCTGGCAGAGTCCCATCACCGACCACGCCTCGGCGTGACGCATGAGGCCGACACGAACGGCCTCGGGGTTTTCGTAGAAACCGCCGTTCCACGCCGGGTCCGACTTCAGCGTGTTCTCGTGCATGCGAACCCACAGGTAGTCGTGCGGCGTGGTCTTCGCGGTGCCGGCGAACGGCAGCGCGCGCTTGACCATGTCGGGATACCGCACGGCCCACTCGTAGGTCTGCTCGGCGCCCATCGACCAGCCGAGCACCAGCTCGAGCCGCTGGATGCCGTAGCGCTTCGTGACGAGTTGGTGTTGTGCCCTCACGTCGTCGCCGATCGTCACGTGCGGGAATGAGCCGCGGTCGTACGGCGGCGGCGTGTTGCTCGGCGACGACGAGAAGCCGTTGCCGAACTGTCCCGGGAGGATGATGAAGTACTTCGCGGGATCGAGCGGCCGGCCCGGGCCGATGAAGATCTCCATCGCCTTCGGCGTCCCCGACCACATGTGCGGGAAGAGGATCGCGTTGTCCTTCGCGGCGTTCAGCTTGCCGTGCGTCTTGTAGAGCAGCTTCGCGTTCGGCAGCGTCTCGCCGCTCTCGAGCAGGAAGTTGCCCAGCTCGAGTACCTCGTGCGGCCCGTGTAGCTCTTCGGAATAGTAATTGGCAGTCATGATGAACCTCGCTTTCCCGTGCAAGAGCGCACGGCGAGGATCCCCCATCGCAAGCGGCGGGCCGATCTCATCGACGTGCTGCGACCGCTTGAAGTGCGAGTTCCGCAGTCACGGATTGCGGCATCCGCACTCCCAGGCGACTTGGTGAGTCACGGACTGCGGCATCCGCACTTCGCTGCAACGCGAAGCGGGTCGGCGCACGCGGCACGGTTCTCGCTGTTGGTGACGTCGCAACCAACAACAAGGAGAAAGTGCCATGGCAAAGATTGTGTGTGTTCTCTATGACGACCCGACGAACGGATTCCCTCCCGCGTATGCGCGGTCCGAGATCCCGAAGATCGATCGCTACCCGGGCGGGCAGACCGTTCCATCCCCGAACGCCATCGACTTCGAGCCGGGTGCGCTACTCGGCAGCATCTCGGGCGCGCTCGGCCTGCGCAAGTTCCTCGAGAGTCAGGGCCACCAGCTCGTGGTCACGTCGGACAAGGACGGACCCGACTCCGTGTTCGAGCGCGAGCTCGTGGACGCGGACATCGTCATCTCCCAGCCGTTCTGGCCCGCGTATCTGACCGCCGAGCGCATCGCGAAGGCACGGAAGCTCCGGCTCGCGATCACCGCGGGCATCGGCTCCGACCACGTCGACATCCAGGCCGCGATGGACCGCGGCATCACCGTCGCCGAGGTGACCTACTCGAACTCGATCAGCGTCTCCGAGCACGCGGTGATGATGATCCTCGCGCTGGTGCGCGACTACCTTCCGTCGTACCTCACGGTCGTCGACGGCGGCTGGAACATCGCCGACTGCGTGACCCGCTCTTACGACGTCGAGGGCATGCACGTTGGCACGGTCGCAGCGGGCCGCATCGGCCTCGCGATCTTGCGGCGCCTCAAGCCGTTCGACGTTCACCTTCACTACTTCGATCGCTATCGCTTGCCGGAGGCAGTCGAGGAGGAGCTCGGCCTCCAGTGGCACCCGACGGTCGAGGACATGGTGAAGGTGTGCGACGTCGTGACGATCAACGCGCCGCTGCATCCGGAGACGGAGCACCTGTTCAACGACGCCCTGCTGGCGAAGATGAAGCGCGGTG
>CAZDGY010000993.1:0-2693 GCA_964504685.1 uncultured Kofleriaceae bacterium
TTCTCCTTGAGCTCGGATGGCGAGCACGCGGGCAGATGTGATCAATCAACAGAGCCCTGCTAGTGGAACGTCGCGATCACGCCGATCGATGGAAACGTCTGAGGCGGCGAGAACGTGATCTGCCAGACGTCATCGAACGAACCCTCGCTGGTTACGATCCGATCCGCAGCGATGCCCGGCTCGTGCGTCGTCGTCTCGGTTTCGGTCGCGAGCGTCGTGAAGCCCGACGTATCGGCCCAGGCTACGGCGTTGGGATAGCCCTGACAGGTGTTGCCAGCGGTCGCGACGAGCTCGTCTGCGGCGCGGGTCGTCGACGTCATGCCCGAGTCGAATAGATGCGGGGAGGTGCCGACGTCGGTTTGCGAGCTACCGATCTGATCGAGCGGCGATGCCGGATCGAGGCCCGCGTACTCGACCGCGATCGTCGCGATCTCCTGGCCGGACGCCCCAACGGGCACGACCGTGATGCTCAACGCCTGCGCGCTCGCCGCGATGTTGGCGGCGTAGAGCAAAGCGACCGCGCCGACGCCCGTGTCGCACCCGGTTGCGCCGTTCTCGATCGCGAGGGTGTACGCGGTGCTGGCGGTGTCGCTGACCCCGGCGGCGTCGATCGACGTGCTGGTCAGATCCCAGCTCCACGCGTACACGACGATCGCATCGCCGGCCGTCGGTGGGTTCGCAAACGCGGTCGTGGCCTGCGTCGCGTTGCCGACCGACGCGAACCCGGAGGTCTGGACGACGCGGATCGCGCTCGCGGCGTCCGCCGGCGAGATATCGCTCGCGCCGGCATCACCGCCGGGATCGCGGAGATTTGCGAAGTCGACCCGCCCACACGCGGTGAGCGCGACCGCCAGCGCCCAGCGCCGCTTCATGCCTCGTCGGACTTCGCAGCCTCGTCGGATGGCTTCGCCTTGCCCGCCGCGATCGCTTCCTTCGCGAGCTCCTCGTCGTCGTCCGCCTTGGCGTCGGTCTTCGCGGCTTTCTTCGCGGGCTTCGCGTCGGCCTTCGCGGCTTTCTCGTCTTTCACGTCGGGCGCGTCCTTGTTCGCCTTCGCCGCGGCTGCTTCTTCGTTGAGGATCAGCTTCAGTCGGCGCTGCGCCTCGCCCGAGGTCGACGCGACCGTCTCGGCCGGCTCGCCGTTCTTCATCACGCGCATCGCGACGTAGATCGCCCCGCCAAAGGCGAGCAGCGACGCCCACTGCGCGAACGTCATGCTCAAGTAGCGCGGATCGGTCTCGTTCGGCCGCAGGAACTCGAGGAAGAACCGCACCGGCGCATAGAGGATGCCGAGGAACACTGGGATCAGGCCCGCGTTGAGCCGCTTGCTCGGTCGGAACGCGAGCCACAGCAGCAGCGCGTTGACCGGGATCAGATAGAGCAGCTCGATGAGGCCGAGGTTCCAAGCGCGGATCATCCCGTCGTGGACGAGCCCGGTATGGCTGATCGCGTCCATCTGGACGAGGTGATCGATCGGCCCGCCGGGGTTGCCGAAGTTCGTCGGATAATCGACGCCGAGCCCGGCGTACCACTTCGACAGATCGACGGCGCTGCCGATGTGATCGCTGACGACGCTGCAGCCGATCCGACCGATCGAGAATGCGGGTAGAAAGCCCAGGATCGTGGTGTCGGCCATCAGCCGCACCGGCAGCCGCTTCCACCACACGTACGCGAAGAAACCGATCGCGCCGCCGATGAACCCGCCGTAGGACGAGATGCCGTCCCACAGCCGCAACACGAGCGGCCAGTTCGACGGCCACAGCTGCACGCCGAGCGGCCACCAGCTCGCCGGCTGCACGACGAGCGATGGCTCGGTGTGATACGCGAGCGCGTCGAGCTCGTGCGCGCCGAGGAAGCCGAACGCCATCACCCACCAGGTCAATCGGCGGATGTGCTCGTCGGACACCCCGTGCCATTCTGCGTAGCGGCGCAGGATCGCCGCGCCGACCAACACGCCGACCGCGACGATGAGGCCGAACCACTGGATCGCGCCGATCACGTTGCCGGCATGGAAGTAGTCGTACGGCAGCTTCGAGGCGGCCGAGGAGATGGCCGCAGACATCATCAGGGCGACGGCATACATGCGGCCGACAGCCTACACTACGACCGCCGGTCACGCCCGCGAGGTTGCAGCGGGGCAAGACGCGCTATGATCGTTGCGTGATCTGGGCCCCGTTCGTGCTCGCTCTCGTGCTCGGCCTCGTCGTTTCGGCCGGGCTCTACTTCGCGTATCTGTGGCCGCAGGTCGAGCCCGAAGAGCCGACCGGCGATCCACCGGCGGACGCCAACCCGGCCAAACCCGCCGCCGAGGTCAGCGCGGAGCCCTCGTGATCCGCGGCGTGGTCGCGATCGCGCTCGCGGTCGTGGTCGCGCTCGCTGCGCCGGGGTTCGCCGGGCCGGGCTCGGTCGTCCGGGTCGAAGAGCACGACGTCAACGAACCGCCGAGTCGCGGCCCGAAGACCGCGCCGGTGACGATCGAGATGTTCTTCTTGCCCGCGAAGAGCTCGAAGCCAGCGTACCTGCGCGTCGAGAAACTGCAGGCCGAGCATCCGAGCCGGATCCGCCTGCTCTACCGCGTGATCGGACGCGAGCGGCTGCCGTCGGCCGTGCTCGAAGCCCATGCCGAGGGCCTGTTCTTCGAGCTGATGGCCGTGCTCAATGATCCGACCGTGGCGCTGCCGTCGCCGATGCCCGAC
>CAZDGY010000994.1:0-2693 GCA_964504685.1 uncultured Kofleriaceae bacterium
GGAACCGCTGCCGATGCGCCGGCGGCGATCGTCACCGAGCGCTCGCCCGGCTCGTAGCCGGCGCGCCGACCGTGAACGGCGACCGTGCCAGCGATGACGCGCCAGCGCTTGACGTCGAACACGGGTCGCCACTCGTCGTCGCCGATCTGGATCTCGACGTCGGCGGGATCCGCGGTGATCTCGAGCATGCCGACCGTGGCATCGAGCGTCGCGAGCACGCGCTCGACCTCCGGCTTCTTCGCAGTGTCGGCGTCGGTCGAGTCGAGGTAGCGCTGGTACGCGTTGGCCGCATCGGCGTTGCGGTTAAGCAGGCGTAGCGTCGTGCCGATGTTCAACAGGATCTTCGCGCTCGGGAACCGCGCGTACGCGTCTTTGAACACCGCGAGCGCGCCGAGGTAGTCCTTCGCGGTGAGCAGCTTGACGCCCGAGGCCATTAACGCCTTCGCGTCGACCTTCTCGCTCGAAGGCGTCGGCTGCGCAGTCGCGATCCCGGCGCTCGCGACGAGCGCAACCCAAACCCAGGCGGTGCGTTTCATTAGTCGACGTCCGTTTCGATCAGCGAGCCGGGGTCATCCGGCTTTGGCTTCTTCGGCTTCGGCTTCACGACCGGCGGATTCTTCGTGTTCGGCTTTGGCAGATCTTTCTTCACGACCGGATCTTTCTTCGCCTGCGGATCGACCGGCGGCTCCGTCTTCACCGTAGGCGTCGGCGTCTGAACCGGCGTAGGCGTCGGCGTCTGAACCGGCGTAGGCGCAGGCGTAGGCGAATCCGTGTTCACCGTCGGGCTCGGGCTCGGCGTCGGGCTCGCCACTTCCGGCGCCGCCGCAGGCGTCGTCGGCTTCGATCCCGATCCTCCGGTCACTGCGACCGCGGTAATCCCGCCCGCCGCGAGCACGACGACTGCGACCGCGGCCCACAACCCGGTGCGCGCGCGGTGCGGCTTCACCGTGATCATCGGCTGGCTCGCCGCGCCCGATAGCGTGGTCGGCTGATCCGGCGAGCTGCTCGCGGTCTTCGGCCGCGGTGCAGCCGACGGCGTCTTCGCTCGCGCGGGCGTGTAGCTCGGCGCGCCCATCGAAGAAGGCGTGTAGCTCGGCGGTGGCGGCGTGTAATTCGGCGCGCTCGACGCCGACGGCGTATAGCTCGGAGCTCCGGCCACCGGCTGCAACCCGCTCCAGCTCGGCATCTGGCCGAGGCCGTGGTGCTGCGCGATCGTCGCGAGCGCGTGAGCGAGCTCCATCGCGGTCTGCGGCCGGTGCGCGGGGTCCTTCGAGAGCAGCGCCATGATCAGGTGGTCGGTCTCCGCCGAGATCCCGACAAACCGCGACGGCGGCTCCGGCTGCACGAATAGGTGCGCGCCGATCAGCTCGCCGGCGCCGCGGTCGGTGAACGGCGGCCGGCCAGCGACCAGCTGATAGAAGATGCAGCCGATCGAGTAGAGATCCGCGCGGTGGTCGACGTTGCCGGTGCCCTTGCACTGCTCGGGCGACATATAGGTCGGCGTTCCCATCACTGCGCCGGTCTTCGTCGCCGAGCTCGCCAGCCCGACGTCGGTCAGCTTCGCGATCCCGAAATCGAGCAGCTTCGGCCGCTCGCCAAACGGCGACTCGGGATCGGCGACCATGAAGATGTTGTCCGGCTTGAGATCGCGGTGAACGATCCCCTTCGCGTGCGCTGCGGCGAGCGCGACGCACACCCGGGACAAGATCACCGCGGCATGGCCCTCGTGGATGCGGCCGGCGTTCGCGATCAGCTTGTTGAGCGGCTGACCGTCGAGAAACTCCATCACGAGATAGGCGTGGCCACTCTCGAGATAGCCGAAGTCGAAGACCTCGACGATGCCCGGGTGATTGATCGACGTCGTCGCTTTCGCCTCGTTGAAGAACCGGTTGACGATGTCGCGGCTCGCCGACATCTCCGGATGCAGCACCTTCACCGCGGCGAATCGCCCGATCAGCGTGTGCTCCGCGCGATACACGGTCCCCATGCCGCCGACGCTGACGACGTCGAGGATGCGGTAGTTGCCCGCGATCGTGCCGATCACTAACGGATCATTCCGAACGAACCCCTCGGAGTCAAACCCTCATGCGTGGGTACGACCAACACCTACCTCGAGTTCTTCCGTTGACATCGCGAGGATGCGCGCGGGATCCTTGATAGGTGCGGCAGTCCACGTTGTGCCTCGGGTTGCTCGCGGTGGCCGCCTGCCAGGGCTCGCCCTCGGAGTCGGAGACCGCCCAGTTCGCCCTCGTTCGGGTCTCGACCCCGAC
The DNA here is from genome assembly GCA_964504685.1 of uncultured Kofleriaceae bacterium. Taxonomy (GTDB): domain Bacteria; phylum Myxococcota_A; class Polyangia; order Haliangiales; family Haliangiaceae; genus JABFXX01. Next base: position 2,271 of record CAZDGY010000994.1, read on the forward strand.
GTTCCCGACCGAGCTGATCGGAGTGTCGTCACCGCCTCAGACGATCACGATTTCTCCGCCCGGCGGCGGGCCGTTCTCCGACGACATCACCGCGATCTCGTCGAGCTGTGGGGCGTTCACGGTCAACGCGCCAGGCTTGCCGGCGGTGGTCGACGAGACGTGCGACGTCGGCTGTCCCGGCCCGCCGCAAACGATCTGTCCGGTCGCTTGCATCCCGGACATCTACGACACGTACTCGTTCACCGCGACGTTCACCCCGAACGTCGCCGGCACGATCACGTGCACGATCTACATCACTGGCTCGTCGGCGTCGACGACGCTCACCGTGAGCGGCATCGGTACGGCTCCGCCGATCGAGATCAGCGTGTCGCCCGGCTCGATCGCGTTTGGCGATGTCCGCCGCAACACGACGAGCACGCCGGT
>CAZDGY010000995.1:0-2689 GCA_964504685.1 uncultured Kofleriaceae bacterium
CCGTACGTCTCTACCGCGCTGGGGATTCAAGGCGTGCCCGCAACCCGTATCGAGGCCGCCTGCGCGTCCAGCGGGTCGGCATTCTTCCATGCCTGGACGGAAGTCGCCGCCGGCGTCTACGATCGCGATGTCGTCGCCGATCGGATCAACGCCGCGCGCAACGCTGCGGGCGAGTAACAATCAAGCCGCTTCGTCGACCCGTGTCGAGGTCGTCGGTCGAGCTAGCTTAGCAGGATGCGCGCAGTCCGGTCGAAGGGTCGTGGACGGATGTTCCGTGGCTATCCGCGACCGGTTGTGCGGCGACCGCGGCGTGCACGACGGTCGCCCAGCCATGCAATGGCAGCCTCTACTTCATCAGCGATGAAATCGCGCTACCCGCGCATTAGACCGCAGACGCGCCGCAAACGTTCGAACCCCATGCGCGCGTTCATCGCCATCGCCATCTCGCTGCGCGCGGCCGCCGCCGCCGCTGCCCCGCCCACTCCGACCGTCACGATCGAGGCGACGCCGGTCCAACCGCGGGTTCATCGCGGCGATAGCGTCGCGATCACGCTGCAGACTTCGAATACCACGGGCACGCGGCAGGAATTCGAGATCATGAACTGTGCGTGGCCCGATTCGTGGCGTAGCGATGATCGCGACGTACAGAGCTCCGGCGTCGACTGCTCGAAGAACTTTCAGATCACGCTGACGCTCGCGCCCGGCCAGGTCGACACGCGGACGCTCGCGCTCTCGGTCGCGCCTACCGCCGCGCTCGGCGCGCACGTGCTGCACCTCGGATTCAAGCCGATCAGCGCGACCGCGACGATCTGGAGCAGCGCAATCACGCTGCAGGTCATCGAGCTCGGCAGCGGGCTCGCGCTCACGAGTAAGAGCGTCAAGCCGCGCGAGATCGCGTTCGCGCTGCGCAACACGACCGGCAAGTCGCTCCAGATCGCTGACCACATCGTGCTACAGCATTACGTCGAAGGTGCTTGGTCCGACTTGACCTGGATCTCGGCGTCATCGTGCGCTGCGCCCGCGGCGTGCACGACGCTGGAACCGAGCAAGATCCTGACGCCTACCGAGTGGGACGGCATGACCTGCGTGCAGTGCGGCTGTCACGCGAACACCTTCGCAGAGCCCGGCCAATACCGGCTGCGCGTCGAAGCGTGCGACGGCAAGACTGATTACGTCGGCGCGCAGGTATCGCTGCCCGCGCGCTAGAACGTCTGCTCGTCGAATCGCATCGTCAGCCAGTGCGGCGCGGTATCGGGATCGATGACGATCGCGCCGTCTTGGTTCGTGGCATTGCGGTGAACGAGGTGCGCGCTGTCGGGCTCGGTGCTGCCGTTGGTCGCGAACACCGAGACGTGTGCGCCGAGCACGAGCTCGTCCGTGATCGTCGTGACCAGGCCGGCTTGCATCATCTCGGTGAACGCGGTGCTTGTCAGCCCGAGCGTCGTCACGTAGTCGAGTGGGACATCGGTGTGCCAGCCCTCGGCCCACGGCTCGCCGACGAGCGGTGCCTCGAATTCGTGGAACCACACGTCGGGGCTGCCCTGCGTGGACAACACGTCGACGACCATGCGATAGGCCGCGCCGTCCATCGTGCCTTGCACGACGAGGTGCGTCGAGTTCGGCTCGGCGCAGCTCTCGTCGCCGGGCGGCACGACCGCGAGGATCGTCGCGTCGAACCGGCCGAAACCCGGAGTCAGGGCGCTGCCGAACGTCGCGTCGCATGGTCCCGCCTTGCCGGCGTCTTCGTACGCATCCACGACCGCGCCATGACTTCCGCAGCCGCAAGCTGCGAGCGCGAGCACGAGGCGGGTCACACGCACCGCGGCCACATACCATGGGTCGTGATACGAACGCCGCATGAACCGCCGGTGGCTAGGTTTCACTATTGCGACCGCGCTGGCTTGGGCGGCGCACGCCGCACCCGATTCGCCCTCGATCGCGATCACGAAGGATCGGTTCGGCGCGTTCAAGCCTGGCACGAAGGTCACACAGGCGAGCCTGCACGCGGCGTTTCCCACCGCGACGATCAAGGCGGTCGACGATAAGTGGCAGATCACCGATGCCGCCACCGGCCTCCACGGCACCGCCGGCAGTGACTTTCTCCAGGTCGATGGCGGCAAGATCTCGCTCTACGGGATCAAGCTCGGCGACGACGGCGCTAAGCTCGCCGGCGTCAACGAGTTGGACGACCTGAGCTGCATGGTCGATAGCGACCGCCCGGGCTGGGTGACGTGCAAGCAGCTGCCGTGGCTGTCGGTCAACGCGAACAACTGCTCGATCGGCAAGCCGAAGGACGCGTTCAGCGCGGACAAGCTCGCGGGCTGCAAGGTCGCGGAGATCTACTGGATGACCGCCGCGGCGCGCTTAGGCCTCAGCCGAGCTTCGCGCGCAGGCCGGCGTCGAGTGCGTCGAGAAATTGCTCGGTCGTCAGGTGCGGCTGGCTCGGGCCGACCAGCACCGCGAGGTCCTTCGTCATCTTGCCGCTCTCGACCGTAGCGACGCAGACGTGCTCGAGCGTGTCGGCGAACTTCACGACATCCGGCGTGCCGTCGAACTGACCGCGATACTTGAGGCCTTGCGTCCACGCGAAGATCGACGCGATCGGGTTCGTCGACGTCGGCTTGCCCTTCTGGTGATCGCGGAAGTGGCGCGTCACCGTGCCGTGCGCGGCCTCGGCCTCGACCGTCTT
>CAZDGY010000996.1:0-2687 GCA_964504685.1 uncultured Kofleriaceae bacterium
GGGGCACGCACTCGGCGTTCCGCGCGCGAGATCTCCGGATCTCCGGCTCGCGCTCTGGCACAAAGGCGCAGCGCTCGAGACCGGCGGCGCAGTGCTCGCAGCACCGCTGCAACCGCGGCCGATCGTGCTCGGCGGACATCTCGTCGTGCAGGGCCCGGCGCGCGGCGCTCATCCGCCGGCCGATGCGTGGCCGCGCCCGGTGCCTGCGGCGCAACCAGCGCAGCCGCCACGCGACGAGCCAGAGACAGTCGACGAATTGCTCGCTGCCGCGGATCGCGCACTCGGCGTTCGACTCGGTCCGCGCGGCGCCGACAAGGGCGCGTGGGGCAGTCGCGCGGCGCGCTTGCTCGGGGTGCGCGAGCGCGGCGTCGGCGAGCCCGATTGGCGCGGTGATGTCGAGCTCAAGACGGTGGCGGTCGCGCGCGAGTCGAGCGGTTACTGGCGGATCGTCGAGGATCCCGCGATCGCGATGGTCGGCGAGGGCGCCGCGCTCGCGAAGTTGCAACGCACGCTGTGGCTCGCTCGCACCACGATCGGCGACGACGCGACGCTCGTCGCCTGGTACCTGCTCGATTGGGACGATGCGGTCGCACGCTGGACTCGCCGTTACTTGCACGTCCGGCCGAAGGGCCCGGCCGGTACCGACCAGCGCGGCTACTACTTGCATAAGCGGTTCTTTGCCGACGCGGGCCTGCTCGCGGCACTCAACGGCGCGCCGTGATCTGCGACGAGCTGCGCATCATCGGCTCGACGCAGACCAACGTCGTGATGGCCGCCGAGCTCGTCCGCGTCGCGCAGCGCGCGCTCAAGCGCCGGCCACCGGAGCCGCGTAAAGAGGGTCTCGGTCAGCTCGTCTATCCGTTCGATCGCGAGCTCGCGTGGGCCGCGGTCACATACATGCGCACGCCGACGCGCGTCGTGTGGGACGTCTACCGCACGCGCGCGCGCCGCCTCGAGCCGCTGTATGACGAGCTGTGCGCCGACATCGCCGGCGATCCGCGCGCGCTGTGGCGCGATGGCGATGGCATCTCGGTCGAGGCGCGTCACGTCGAGGAGTTCGAAGCGGGCGAGCGCCAGATCGTCGGCACGGTCAAGAACGCGATGATCGACGCGGCGGCGCGCAAAGGCATTCGGCTCAAGGTCGATCCGCAGCGCCCGGCCTCGCGCTGGCTCGCGCGATTCGACGGCCGAGGCTTGCCCTCGACCGGCAGCGGCGCCGAAGGGCGGCGCGGTTCGAACGACGGCCGAGGCTTGCCCCCGGGCGGCAGCGGCGCCGAAGGGCGGCGCGGTTCGAACGACGGCCGAGGCTTGCCCCCGGGCGGCAGCGGCGCCGAAGGGCGGCGCGGTTCGATCGACGGGGCCAACGAGCTCGTGATCTCACTCGATCTCGGCGGTGGCTCGCTGTCGCAACGGGGTTGGCGCAGCGAGGCCGGGCCGGCGCCTTTGCGCGAGCATCTCGCCGCGGTGTTGCTGATGCTCGCGCGCTTCGATCCGCGCAAGGACGCGCTCGTCGATCCGATGTGTGGCGCCGGCACGATCGCGATCGAAGCGGTGCTCGCTGCGAAAGCGCCACCGCGGCCGTGGCCGCCGCCGCACGCGCTGGGTTACGAGGGCGCAGCCAAGCCCGCGCCGCTCTATCCCGATGCCGCGCCGCTCGTCGTCGGCTGCGACCTCGATCTCGATGCGCTCGCTGCCGCGCGTGATAACTCGCGCTCCGCTGGCGTCGCCGATGCGGTGACGTGGCAACGCGGTGACGTCGCGCAGCTCACGCCAAAGATGATCGAGCAGATCGCGAGCGAACGCGGGCGTCCGGCGCCGACGACCGGCCTCATTCTGTCGAACCCGCCGTACGGCGAGCGGCTCGACGACGCTGAGGTCGAGCCGATCTACGATGCGTTGGCGGTCACGTGCCGGCGATTTGTTGGCTGGCGCGCAGGATTTCTCGTAGGCAATCCGCTGCTCGAGGCCGCGTTCGCGAGGGTGCTCGGCCGCCCGCGAATCAAGAAGCCGCTGGCCAATGCAAACCTGCGGGCCTACTTCTACCTGTTCGACCTGTAGCACGACGATCGTCGTGTATACTTAGAGGGGATGGGCCGAACTGTAGCGACGGTGATCGCAGTTCTGTGCGCGTTGGTGATCGTCCCCAACGCCGCGCAGGCCAAGCCACCGCGAGTGGCATTTCTAGAGCTCGACGGGGATGACAACGGCGACGTTCACGACGTCATCACTCAGGCGCTCGGCAGCGAGCTGACGTTCATCAGCGCGAAGGAAGTCCATCGCGCGGTCGACAAGATCGGCGCGGATGGCGAGCTCTCGCTCAAAGATCTGAAGAAGCTGTCGTCTGATCTCGAAGCCGACGCGATCATCCAGGGTCGCGTCGAGTCGCCCAAGGGCGAGAACCACGTCCTCCACGTCAAGCTGTTCTCGCACGGCAAGAAGCTCAAGGGCTTCAAGATCGAGTTCGCGAGCGCGAAGAACGCGAAGCTCAAGGCCGCGATCCACGACAAGATCGTGGAGAAGCTCGGCGGCCCGGCGCCCGATGCCGACGACGACGCGCCGAAAAAAGGCGACAAGGACAAGGGCGACAAAGACAAGGACGACAAGGACGCCAAGGCGGACAAGAAGAAGGGCAAGAAGCCCGCGGATGACGACAACGCCGACGACGACGCGCCCAAGAAGGGCGACAA
>CAZDGY010000997.1:0-2685 GCA_964504685.1 uncultured Kofleriaceae bacterium
TCGAAGAACGTGTGGTGGCGCGGGGTCTTGCCGACCTCGTCGAGATCGTTGTGCTTGCCGCCGGCGCGCACGCACTTCTGCGAAGACGTCGCCCGCTTGTAGCTGCGCGTCTCGACGCCGGTGAACACGTCCTTGAACTGATTCATCCCGGCGTTCGTGAACAGCAACGTCGGATCGTTGGCCGGAACGAGCGAGCTCGAGGCGACCACCTGGTGCTGGTGGCGCTTCCAGAACTCGAGAAACGTACGTCGAACGTCAGCGGCCTTCATCCGCTGCGTTCTAGCACGAAGGGCGTCGGCTAATAGAAGAAGCCGATGGTCACCGCGCCGCCGTAGTACAGGTCGGTCGCGCCGTGGACGTCCTGCGCCGGATCGCTGTCGCGATTCGTCGTCTGCGTCCCGGTGCCGTTGAAGCTGAGCGAGACCTCTTCGACCCGAATCTGCGCGCGCAGGAAGATCTTTGGCTTGAGCATGTAGTCCGCACCGAGCGCGCCTTCGAACCCGATCTTGCCGCCGCCGCCGTACTGGTTCGTGGACCCGATGTCGCCGGGATTCGTGATCGCCATCAGGCCGACGTTGAGGTCGGCAGTGAGCTTCGGAATCACCGGGTACTGGACAAAGCCGCCGACCTCGAACGCCTGGTAGGTGACGTCGGGCACGTCGGTCGGCGACATGTCGGGCAGCTGCTGCGCGATCTTGAACGTCTGCTTGCTGTAGACGACCGAGCCTCCGACCGCGCCCTTGCCGTTGAGCGGATAGCGGAAGATCGGACCGACCGACCAGCGCGACTCGGTCGTGGCGAGCGACGCGACCGCGGTCATCATCGTCGTCGCGTCGGTGTAGGCCTTCTCCGACTTGATGTAGAGGACGCGGTCGTAGCTGAACGTCAGGCCGAGCCCGGCCAACGCGTCGGTGCGGTGGTGACCGATCGACAACGGATAGACCGTGCCGTCGATATACGCACCCGGCAGTGGCGCCTGGTTCGAATAGTCCGGCGGCGGCGCGGCGAGATCCGCGTCAGACTTGAACGACAGCTTGCGAGCGGTGAACGACAGGCCGATGCCGAGATCGATCGCACGATTCGCCGGGTTGACGGCGGTCTCGGGATCCATTGCATCGGGATGGTCGCCGGACTCCTTGGTCACACCGTCGTCGTCTTCGCTCGCCGCGACCCGCTTGTGCTTCTTCTTCGGTGGGTCGTCGCCCGAGCCGGACGCCTCGTCGTCGTCCTTGTGCTTCTTCTTCTTCGGCGGATCGTCGCTCGTGGCCGCCGCGTCGTCGTCCTTGTGATGCTTCTTCGGCGGATCGTCGGTGGCTGCCGCCGCGTCGTCGTCCTTGTGATGCTTCTTCGGCGGGTCGTCGGTGGCTGCCGCCGCATCGTCGTCCTTGTGATGCTTCTTCTTCGGCGGATCGTCGGTCGCTGCCGCATCGTCGTCCTTGTGCTTCTTCTTCGGCGGGTCGTCGGCGGTGGCTTCGTCATCGGACGCGCCGCCGTGGTTCGCTTCGAGGTCATCGACCGCCGCGACGAGCTCGTCCTTGATCGCACGCTGCGAGTCACCTTCGATCCGCGGGGTATCGGACTTGGTCTCGACCTTGTTGCCGACGACCTCGCCCGAGGCACCAGAGCGCAGCTTGAGCACGATCACGTACTCGTCGTGACGCTTCTCGATCTTGCCGGTGATGACGCCGTCGATCTTGAGCTTCTTCGCGACCTTCTTGACGTTCTTCTCGGTCACCTTCGCGGCGTCGAGCTCGTCGGCCGTGCTCGTCCACTTTTCGAGCGGCACGACGGTGTGGCTCTTCTTGAGGATCTTGACGACGTCGTCGTGAAACTTCTCTGCCTTCGGGCCTTCGAAGTCGAGCACCACGACCCGCTTGTGGCCACCGGCCAACGCGGTCGACGCCGCGAGCACGAGCACGGCGATCGCCGCGACGAGGCTACTTCTCGAAATTTTCGATCTCGAACTCGTCATGGCTCGCTCCCTTGCTGGGCGGGGTCGCTGCTCCACGCCAGGCGTCTGCGCCGGCCGAGACGCCGCGAAACAACAACGCGAAGTCTGCTGGGCTGCTCGAATGCTTGACCGCTTCTTCGTAAGTGACGTGACGCTGCTTAACTAGGGCGGCTAGGCTCTGGTCGAATGAAATCATGCCGTACGGGTGCAGACCCTCGGCGATCGCGGTCTTGATCTCGCGGGTGCGATTCGGATCTTCGATCATCTCGCGCACGCGCTCGGTGTTCACCATGATCTCTAGCGCCGGCACCATGCCTTTGCCATCGGCGCGCGGCAGGAGGCGTTGCGAGATCACACCTTTGATCACGGCGGCGAGCGTGAGGCGCGCTTGCTGCTGCTGATGCGTCGGGAACATCGAGATGATGCGGCTCACCGTCTCGGTCGCGTCCACCGTGTGCAGCGTCGACAACACGAGGTGACCGGTCTCCGCCGCGGTCATCGCGATCTGCGCGGTCTCGAAGTCGCGCATCTCGCCGACGAGGATGACGTCGGGATCCTGGCGCAGCGCGGCGCGCAACGCGCGAGCGAACGACATCGTATCGAACCCGACTTCGCGCTGATTGATGACAGAGCGATTGTCGCGGAACGTGTATTCGATCGGGTCTTCGATCGTGACGATGTGAAACGCCTGCTGCGTGTTGATGTAGTCGATCATCGCGGCGAGCGTCGTCGAC
>CAZDGY010000998.1:0-2680 GCA_964504685.1 uncultured Kofleriaceae bacterium
AATCAAGGATCGCGAAGCGGTCCTTGCGCGTCTCGCAGTGCGAGAGCAGCGCGTCCTGCACGGCGGGCGAGACCTGGCCCGGCGCCGCGACGATCGCGATCTCGTCGACTTCTTCGAAGCACTTCAAGCCACTGCGCGCACCGGGACCGCCGTCGCGGCCGATGTAGAGCGCTTCGCGACCGCCACCGACGTTGACCGGAGCCTTGTCGTCCTTCTTGTCGCCAGCCGCGGTCGCTTTGACTTCCTTCACCGCGTCGGGAGCGCCGACGTTGACGACGAAGCAGCGCGAGCCGCCGTTGTTGAAGAAGCCGTAGACCGCATGAGCGAGGTGCTCGCTGCAGTCCTTGAAATCACCGAACGTCTTGACGAACTGCGACCAGTTCGTGATCAAGACCGACTCGTTGAGCGGGCCCTTGGCCGACTCGCCGAGGAAGCCGACGGTGTTGGTACCGACAGCTTCAATGGGCTTATTGCCGCGATCGACTTCTTCGACGTAGACGCCTGGGGACAAGTAACTAGTAGCCATGTCGTTCTCTCCTGTGCGGTGTGCCGATGCCGGTGGTCTTCGCCCGACTATCGGTGATTACTTCTTGCCGCCTCCGCCGAGATCGAGTCGGCGTGCGCCAAGAAAAGGGTTGCCGCTGGGGCCGGTTTCAGACACCCGCGGATCGGTGATGGATTTGTATTCGAGTTGGCGCGACTGGACGCGCTTGAACTCCTCGAGCTTCTCCGGGAGGATCGGCACTGCGGTCCACGCCTGCACGGCTGGGCGCACCGGTTGGTTGAGGCTGCCCCAGAACCGCGCGAGCGTGCCTTCGTCGAGCCGCGCCGACATCAGCACGTTGAGCTTGAAGTCGTCCTCGAACGACGCGCCTTTGAGCTTGTCGTGCGGCAGCTCCGCGTTTTCCATCACGGTGCGGATGATGAGGCCCATCAACAACTGCTCGTCTTCCGGCGTCTGCGCCCAGCACGAGATCAAGTAGTCGAGCCGGACCCACAGCCGGCGACGGCGAAAATATTCTTTGAGCGTGCCGTCGTCCTGCGGCACTTCGACGAGCTCGGCCGACGGCGTCGAATCGTAGCCTTCTGGATCGATCGACAGCTGGTACAAGTAGACCGAGACCGCGGGCAGCTTGCCTTCGATCGCATCCGGCTTCGGCGCCGACTCCACGATGTGGACGCGCTTGTAGCCGTTGCGCTTGAACTCGTCTTGGAACAGCCGAGACAACGTCTCGGACGTCTCCTTGATGATGTGGTGCTGTGGCGTCATCCCCGAGTCAGCCGCCGAGATCTTTGACCTCTCTCTTCGTCGGGCTCAAGCCGCATCAACCGAAATCGCATACGCTCCGGCAGGTGAGACATTTGTTCGTCTGCACCAATGCGCGGGGCAGCGGAAAGCCGACATGTGGGACGCGCGGAGGTGACGAGCTGGTCGCTGCGGTGCAGCAAGAGCTGCTCGCGCGCGGGTTCGCGGCGCTGGTCACCCCATGCGGTTGCCTCGGCCCGTGCTTCGACGGTCCGAACGCCGTCGTCTACCCGGACGCGATCTGGTATGCGCAGCTCGAGCCGAGCGATGCGCCTGGATTGGTCGAGCATCTCGTATCCGGCGTGATCTACGACGCGAAGCGCACCGATCCTCCCGGCGGCTAGTTCGCGGCCACCGCGATCAGCGGCAGGCGAAACGTCAGGCCGGCGGTAACTTCGGTCGCGCCGAGCTCCTGTGGCAGCTCGCGGCGCGCGGCCTCGATGTAGAATCCGATCGCGAACGTTCCGGCGATGATGCCGCCGGCTCCACCATGGCCGCCCATCCCGTGCACGCTCGCGAACAGCTCGGTCGCGAGTCGCACCGCGCCGCCGCGAGTCGAAAACTCGCGGTCGGGCATACGCGCCTTCAACAGCTCGCCTCGCGCAGCGAGCCACGTTCGCCAGTGACGGTGCTGGACCACGGCGTAACCGACCGTGAAGTAACCGCCGGACAGGCGCAGGTGCTCGTCGACCCGCATCGTGGTGCGCGCAAACTCGGGACTCGCGAGCGCTTGCGAATGTTCGATGTAGCCGACCCCAAGCTCGATCGGCGTCGGCATCCACGCGAGCGACGCCCAATGCAGGCCGATCAGCATCTCGGTGGTCGCGCCGGTGACCGCCGCGGGCTCGCCGATCGGCGCGCCGGTGCCGGCGTCGACCTCGATCGGCGGGATGAACAACGCACCGCCGCGCGCACGAGCGAGCGAGGCCGAACCGGCGACCAGCGCGATGACGACAGTGAGTACCCGCATGCCGGCGGCCAGTGCAACGCGCGTGCGCGGCGCGATCGCAGCACAGTCGGGAGGATTCGCGTAACCCGCGGCAAGATCGGGCAGCGCGAGACGCAGCGCGGATTCGCTGTGGTCGCGGCGTTACGCTTCGGCGATCTTCGCGAGCTCGGTCGACGACCACGCGTCGATGCCGCGCTGCACCGTTGCGTCGAGGTCGCTCGAGATCTCCGCCGTGGTCAGCCATGGAAACGAATCGATCAGCGCGCTCGACACGTCACCGCCGACGCTCGGCGCGATCAGCGCGACATCGATCGCGAGGTCGGCGCGCGACAGCAAGTCGAGGGCGTCGAGGGGTGTGCGTGGCGCGATCGGCGTCATGCCACGAACCGCGAGCTTGACGACGAGGTCACTGCGGCGGGTTGGCT
>CAZDGY010000999.1:0-2674 GCA_964504685.1 uncultured Kofleriaceae bacterium
AGATCGAGCACTTCCGATTCACGGAACAAGCTTCGATCTCAATCTTCGTCGGAACTTGTCGTGCCCAGGGTCGGAATTGAACCAACGACACGCGGATTTTCAGTCCGCTGCTCTACCAACTGAGCTACCTGGGCGGGGGGCAGAATCTACAGAGCGGGCGGCGCGTTGGCAAGCGGCGGAGCCCGACTCGATCAGTCCGAGGCGTGCGCCAAGACGGCGTCATCGGGCGCGAGCTCGAGGTGGTGTTCACGGCCGTCGAGGATGGCTTGCACGTGGACGAGAAAGACCGACGCATCACCCGATCGAGATACCCGCGGCGAGCGCAGCGTTCATCGTCGGGCGGTGGCAGTATAGGCTCGGACCATGGCAGCCGGCGATGCCACCGATCCGGCGTCGCGCCTGACGCCGGTGCCACTCGAAGGTGACGGCCGCGAGCTGATCGGCTTGGTCATCGACAATCGCTACAAGCTCGACTCGACCCTCGGGCGGGGCGGCATGGGCCTCGTGTTTCGCGCGACGCACGTCGGCCTGCGCCGGCAGGTCGCCGTCAAGATCTTGCACCCGTCACTCGCCGCGTCGCCCGAAGTGCGCAATCGGTTCGAGCGCGAGGCACTGTCAGTCGGGAAAATCGATCATCCGAACTGCGTGTCGACGTACGACGTCGGCCGCCTGCCCGACGGCTCGCTGTATCTCGCGATGGAGTTGCTCGAGGGCCGCGCGTTGTCTGAAGTGCTGGAGGACGAACGCCAGCTCGCGCCGGGCCGCGCGTTGCACATCCTGGGTCACGTGTTGCGCGGGCTCGGCCACATCCACGCCGCGGGCCTCATCCATCGCGACATGAAGCCGGAGAACATCTTCCTGATCCGTCAGGGCGACGATTACGACTTCGCGAAGATCCTCGACTTCGGCATCGCGAAGCCGATCGAAGGCGAGATCGACGACGGCGTGCGGTTGACCCAAGCCGGGATGGCGTTCGGGACACCGATCTACATGGCGCCCGAGCAAGCGCTCGGCAATCCGCTCGATGGCCGCGCCGATCTCTACGCCGCATCGATCCTCGCGTACGAGATGCTGTGCGGTCAGCCGCCGTTCTACTCCGACGACAAGCTCGAAGTGATGGCGATGCACACCGGCAAGCCGGTGCCGCCGATGCGCTCGCGCCTGATCAAAGGCGGCAAGCCGGTGCCGTCATCGCTCGAGAAGATGGTCGCCAAAGGGCTCGCGAAGAAGCCGTCGGATCGCTATCGCGACGCGGCGGCGTATCTCGCGGCGGTCGAGAGCGCGCTCGAAACGCCCGATGGCGGGGTCACCGAGGTCGAGTTCGAACGGCCCGACACCGGCTCGCAACCGCTCGTCACCGAAGACGGCACGGTGCGGATCACCGGCGGCAGTGAGGTCACCGGCGAAGCGAGCGAGAAGATCGGCCAGGCGATCGAAGACGCGCTCGAGGACGCGCTGGCGAGCGCGCCTACGAAGATCGCATCGCCCTCGGGCCCAGCGCGGCTCGCGACGCTCGCGGGCGCAGGCGTCGCACCAGAGCTCGACGCGCCCGACCCGCCGATCGTCGCGAAAGGCTCGGCGCGCGGTCGACCGGTCGTCGGCGGCGTCGGCATCGGCTTGCCGTACACCGGCCCCAGCGGCGAGCCGATCTTCGGGCTGACCCCGGAGCAGCGACTCGCGAGTGCGAAGCCGCGCAAGCGCACCGGGCTCTATCTCGCGATCGGCGGCGCGATGGTGGCGGTGGCAGCGGGCATCGCGATCGCTATCGTGACCCGGCCGGCGCATCACGGCGATCGCTCGGCGCTCGCCGAATCGGCAAACGAAGCGCTCGATCGCGGCGATCCGGGCAAGGCGATCGCGTTGCTCGAGGCGCAGCCGGCCGCGATCGCGCAGGATCGCGACGCCGAGCTCGTGCTCGGCCACGCCCACGCCGCGCGCCACGAGAGTGCGCCGTCGCTCGACGCGTATCGCCATGCGCTCGAGCTCGATCCGCTGCTCGAGGCCGATCCGGCGTTGCGCTCGAACTTGCGGGCGATGGCCGCGGATCGCGATCCCGACGTCGTCCGCAACGCATTCGATCTATGGGTCGGTCACACGCAGGACCCGACTGCGAAGAAGGCGCTGCTCAACGCCGCGATCAGCGAGGACCTCGATCGTCGTCGCGCGGCGGCGCCGTTGATCGATCGCTACAAGCTCGGCGATTCGGTCGAGTGGCTGACCGCGTACAGCTTCGACCTCGAGCAAGAGGCGACGTGCGAGCTGCGCCAGCAAGCGGTCTCTCGGTTGCGCGCCCTCGGCGATGCGCGCGCGGTGCCGGCACTCGAACGCGCGCTCGCTCGCCGCGGCAAGTCCGGCGCGTACAAAGGCAAGCCGATCAACGGGTGCCTCGCCGACGACGCGCGCGCGGCGATCGGTTATCTACGCGGCTTGGTCCCCGTCGGACACCCGTGACCGGACTCGATCTGCCTGACCTGCCTCGGTGGGTCGAAGCCCATGGCGTCGCCGCGGATCCCGACGGCTGGTGTGAACCGCTCGGTGGCGGGCTCGCGATCGGGCACGATGCGACGCGCGTGATCATCATCGCCGGCGCTGCCGAGGTCGACGCCGCGACAGCGCTCGTCGCGGCCCGGCCGACGCACGCCGTCGTGTTTGGCGGCGAGCGCAGCGATCTCGT
>CAZDGY010001000.1:0-2664 GCA_964504685.1 uncultured Kofleriaceae bacterium
CAAGCGAGCGCGGCTAAGCAGCGCGAGGAGTTCGAGCGCAGGGAAGAAGCGCCTTTCGCGCCAGCCCGCGGTCTCGCGACCACTCAGAGCTAGGTGAGGGCCATCGGCAGCTGTTAGCTAGCCGCTTTGGACTCGAGCACGAGCTCGGGCCGCGCCCGATCCTCGACGACCTCGCGGGTCACGACGCACTCTTTGACGCCGGTCAGCGACGGGATTTCGTACATCACGTCGAGCATGACTTCCTCGAGAATCGCGCGCAGGCCGCGCGCACCCGAGTTGCGGCGCGACGCTTCCTCGGCGATCGCGCGCAGCGCGTCGGGCCGGAAGTTGAGCTTCACACCTTCGAGCTCGAACAGCCGGTGATACTGCTTCGCGAGCGCGTTCTTCGGCTTCCACAGCACTTCGGTCAGCGCGTCGACGTCGAGCGCGTCGCACGACACGATCACCGGCAGCCGGCCCATGAACTCGGGAATCATCCCGAACTTCATCAGGTCATCGGTGCGAGCCTGGCGGCGCAACGCGTCTTTGTCGTCTTCGGCGGTCGACACTTCGGCGCCGAAGCCCAAGCCGCGCTGGCCGACGCGACGACGCACGATGTCTTCGAGACCGTTGAACGCGCCGCAGCAGATGAACAGGATGTCGGTCGTGTCGATCTGGATGAGCTCTTGCTGCGGGCGATTGCGCGCGCCATCCGGCGTGATCGTCGCGGTCTTGCCTTCGAGGATCTTCAACAGCGCTTGCTGCACGCCTTCGCCCGAGACGTCGCGAGTCGGCGACGGGGTGCCGCCTTTGCGCGCGATCTTGTCGATCTCGTCGATGCAGATGATGCCACGCGCGGTCTTCTCGACATCGCCGCCGGCCGCGCGGAACAGCGCCTTGACGACGCTCTCGACGTCCTCGCCGACGTAGCCGGCTTCGGTCAGCGTGGTCGCATCGGCGATCGCGAACGGCACGTCGAGCTTCTTCGCGAGGGTCTGCGCGAGCAGCGTCTTGCCCGAGCCGGTCGGCCCGAGCAGCAGGATGTTGCCCTTCTGGAGCTCGACGTCGGACTGCTTGCCGCGTAGGCCGATCCGCTTGTAGTGGTTGTAGACCGCGACCGCGAGCGCGCGCTTCGCGTCTTTCTGGCCGACCACGTAGCGGTCGAGCTCGTCGACGATCGCGCGCGGCGGCGGGTACTTCGGGCGCTCGGACGCCTCTTCTTTGGCCAGGATGTCGTTACACAACGTCACGCACTGGTCGCAGATAAAGACGCGCGGGCCGCTGATCAGCTTGCGTACCTCGCGCCGCTGCTTGCCGCAGAAAGAGCAATGGAACTCTTCCATCCAGCTCAATTCTTACATGTTCCGGGGGGCAGGCAATAGCCGCAAGCACCCTTGATGTCGGGTAGGCACGACGACGACTTGACGCACGCGCACAACGTGAGTGATCCCCATAACTCGTGCGTGCCGTGGTGATCTGTCACGATCCGGAGCAGGTCGGTCCTGCCTCTGTTGCGACCCTGCTCGTCGAGCTAGGTGGCAGGGTGAGCCTCGGTCGGTTCGACCTGGGCGGGCTTGCACTAGAGGAGCTGGGAGCCCGGCCACCGACGGTGGTGGTGGTCGAAGCGGGCGATGACGTCCAGCGCGCGCAAAAGACGATCAAGCGGCTGCGCGATTCTGGCCCGCTGGTCGAAACCCCGATCCTCGTCGCGGTGACGGTCGCTCGGCTGCCCGCGCTCGATTTCTCGATCGGCTTCAACGACTTCGTCTTGATGCCACTCGTGCCAGCCGAGCTGTACGCGCGGATCCGCCAGCTCGATTGGAAGTCGGCCACTTTCGGCTCGGATGAAGTGCTCAAGATCGGCGATCTCGTGATCGACGTGGCGGGCTACGAAGCGCGTGTCGCCGGACGCCGGATCGACCTCACCCATCAAGAATTCGAGCTGCTGCGGTTTCTGGCGCAGCACCGCGGAAGGGTGTTCACGCGCCAGGCGCTGCTCGAGCGCGCGTGGGGCTATCAGTATGCAGGTGGGACACGCACGGTCGATATCCACGTGCGACGCGTCCGCTCCAAGCTCGGTCCGGTCGGGGACATCGTCGAGACCGTGCGTAACGTCGG
Source organism: uncultured Kofleriaceae bacterium (assembly GCA_964504685.1). Taxonomy (GTDB): domain Bacteria; phylum Myxococcota_A; class Polyangia; order Haliangiales; family Haliangiaceae; genus JABFXX01. The sequence continues at coordinate 2,098 of CAZDGY010001000.1, forward strand.
GTACAAGCTACGCGCTTAGCCGCTTCGCCGAACGGGTTTCATGTATTCTCGAAGGGGTGGGACGCGCCTCCATTGTCGGAGCTGCCGAGACGTCTGTCGGCAAAGTGCGGGATCACAACGAAGATTCGCACTACATCGACCACCACCACGCCATTTTCCTGGTGTGCGACGGGATGGGCGGCCATGCCGCAGGCGAAGTGGCAAGCGCGCTCGCGGTCGACGTCATCCGCGACGAGTGGGCCAGTGAGGACACCCTCGGGGTAGTCGACCGCTGGCTCGAGCAGGGCACGCCCGACGCCAAGAAGCAGCTGATCCAGGCGCTGCAAAACGGCGTGATCGCAGCGCATCAGGCGATCCTCGACGAAGCGACTGCCGACAAGACCAAGCACGGCATGGGCACCACGGTCGTGGGCGCGATCGCGGTCGGCGGCGAGATCGTGTTCGCGCACGCCGGCGATTCGCGCGCATACATCGTGCGCGACGGCATCGCGATGCAGTTGACCGAGGACCACACGTTGCTCGCGCGGCTGCTCGCCGCAGGCATCGACGTCGACGCCGAAGGCGAGG
>CAZDGY010001001.1:0-2663 GCA_964504685.1 uncultured Kofleriaceae bacterium
CGGGAAACGGGCCGGGGCGGATCAGCGGGCCGACGCGAGGATGTTCTCGCACAGCGTCGCGTAGTCGATGCCGATCGACTTTGCGATCTTGGGCAGTAGGCTCGTCTTCGTCATGCCGGGCAGCGTGTTGACCTCGAGCACGAACGGCTCGCCGGCCGTCGACACGCGCAGATCGGGCCGCGAATGGCCGGAGCAACCGAGCGCGGTGTACGCGGCGAGTGCGTGCTGCTCGATCCGCGCGACGACGTCCTTGGGGAGCTCCGGCGGCAACAAGTACGTCGTGTCGCCGCGCTTGTACTTCGCTTCGTAGTCGTAGAACTTGCCGGCGGGGCGAACCTCGACCGAGCCGAGCACGACGCCGTCGACGATGCCGACGAACACTTCGGTGCCCGCGATGTAGTCCTCGACGATCACCGGGCCGTGAAACGCGCGCGCGAGTGCGACCGCCGCGGCGAGCTGATCGCGGCTCTCGACGATCGTGACGCCGACGGAGCTGCCTTCGTTGCCGGGCTTGATCACGCACGGCAGCGGCCAATCGGCGAGCTCGGCCGGCGCATCGCTGCCGTCGGCCGGTCCGTCGTGCGCGATCAGTCGCCAACGCGGCGTCGGTACGCCGTTCGATTCGAAGATCCGCTTCGACATCACCTTGTCCATTGCGAGCGCGCTCGCGAGGATTCCCGACCCGGTGCACGGGATGCCGAGACACGCGCACAAACCCTGGACCGCGCCGTCTTCGCCGAACGTGCCGTGCAGCGCGTTCCACACGACCGCGGGTTTCGCATCCTCGATCATGCGCGGCAGGCTCGTGCCGGTCGCCCAGTCGATCGCGACCGCATCCCAGCCTTTTTCGACGAGCGCGGCGAGCACGCCGGCGCCGGTGTTGAGCGACACCTCGCGCTCCGCCGACAAGCCGCCCAAGACGACGGCGACGCGCCGGCCTGCAAACCGATGAGCCATGCGGTCTTGTACTACGCCGCCGGCTCGCGCGTTATTGCGCCCAGACTTGAACGCGCGCGTGACCTTCGCCGGGCACGTTGCGATAGGTAAAGTCGATCGAGCTGATCGTTCGGCCGTCGTTGCCCCAGCCCTCCGGTAGCTCGATCACGCGGGTGCGCTGACCCTCGCGGAAGTTGTGCGTGACGCCGGGCCGCCACGGCTCGCCGCGGCCGAGCCGGACGACGAAGTCGACCATCTCGAGATCGCTGTTCTCGACGACCAGCGTCAGGCGGCGAAACTTGCCGTCCTGGCGACCGACTGCGATCGAGTCGTGCTCCATCTTGCCGTGGCCGTGGACCTCGCGCTCGCCGAGCATCGTCCAGCCGTCGTTGTTCCACGCCCGCGGCGGCTGCGGCGGTGCCACGACCGCTTCGCCGCCGACGCGCCGGCCCCAGACTTGGAGTCGCGCGTGACCTTCGCCCGGGAGGTTGCGATACACGAAGTCGAGCGAGCGAATCGTCCGACCGTCGCTGCCCCACGCGTTGTCCGGCAGCTCGATCACGCGGGTGCGTTGGCCCTCGCGAAAGAAGTGCGTCACGCCCGGGCGGAACGCTTGGTTGTGACCGAACTGCACGGTGAAGTCGACGAGCTCGAGATCGCTGTCCTCGACGACGAGCGTCAGCTTGTCGAACCGGCCCTCTTGGCGGCCGACCGCGATCGAGTCGCGCTCCATCTTGCCGTGACCGTGAACTTCGCGATCGCCGAGCATCTCCCAGCCGCGCGAGTCCCACACCTGCGCCGGCGGAGGAGGCGGCGGCGGTGCGACCGCGGTAGCACCCGTGCGCCAGCCGTAGACCTGCAGGTGCGCGTGACCTTCGCCGGGCACATTGCGATACGTGAAATCGAGCGACGAGATCGTCCGCGCGTCGTTGCCCCACGCCGACTCCGGGAACTCGATCACGCGGGTGCGCTGACCCTCTTGAAAGTGATGCGAAAGACCGGGGCGCCACGGCTCGCCGCGGCCGAAGTTCACGATGAAGTCGACCAGCTCGAGATCGCTGTTCTCGACGACGATCGTCAGCTTGCTGAACTTGCCCTCTTGACGGCCGACCGCGATCGAGTCGCGCTCCATCTTGCCGTGGCCGTGCACGGTGGTTTCACCGAGCAGCACCCAGCCGCGCGAGTCCCATGTCGGGGCGGGTTGTGCTCGAGCGCTTGGCGCAGCCACGGCTACCGCGATCGCCATCACCATCAGGTTGAGAAGCTTCATGGGGCGAAATTACCCGCGTCTCGCAGGAAGCTCAACGGCCGGCGCGCCTCATCCGCGGCACCGCCGTTATTGGACGATGATCGGCTCGGGCGCGAGCTCGATCGCGAACCGCTCGTGCACGGTCGCCTGGATCTGCCTGGCGAGTGCGAGGAGCTCGGTCGCGGTCGCGCCGCCACGGTTGACGAGCGCGAGCGCGTGCTTGTTCGAGATCCCGACGTTGCCGACGGTGAAGCCCTTCGCGAAGCCGGCGCGCTCGATCAGCCACGCGGCCGACAGCTTCGTGAGGCCTCGTTCAGCGGGCCAACTCGGAAACGCGACGCCTTCGCCGAGCCGGCGCGCGAGCTCGGCGAGCTGCGCGCTATCGACCAGCGGGTTCGTGAAGAACGAGCCGGCGCTGCGCGATTCCGGATCGGCGGGATCGACGACCATGCCCTTGCCGCGGCGCAACGCGATCACG
>CAZDGY010001002.1:0-2657 GCA_964504685.1 uncultured Kofleriaceae bacterium
TGCGGAGAGCGGTCGCATGCCTAGCGTTGTTCAGCGCGTGTCACTCCACGCCGGGAAATGGGCCCGACGCGGTCGCGATCGACACGCCACACGATGCGCCGCACGACGGCCCACCGGATGCCGCCGTGCCGATTCCGATCAAGCACGTCGTGATCGTCGTCAAAGAGAACCACACGTTCGACAACTACTTCGGTTCGTTCCCGGGCGCCGACGGCATCTCGGAGATCTCGACGAACCACGGCACGATCACGCCGCCGCATGCGCCGGACAGTACGTCGCGCGACTTGTGCCACGACCATCCGTGCGCGCTCGTCGACTGGGCCGGCGGTGAGCTCAACGGGTGGGACTCGGTCGACGGCGCATCCGTGAACGGCGACGATCTCGTCTACGCGCAGTACCAAGAGTCGGACATCCCGAACTACTGGCAGTACGCGCGCCACTTCACGCTCGGCGATCGGTTCTTCGCCGGCATGCTCGGTCCGAGCTTTCCCGGTCACACGTTCGTGCTCGCTGCGCAAGACGGTTGGGCGACGAGCAACCCGGACTCGACCGGCATCAATCCGTATTGGGGTTGCGATCAAGCGTCGAACGTCACGCTGCCGGTGACGAACCAGACCACGTGCCAGGAAGAGCAAGTGTTCCCGTGCTTCGACATCCCGAGCGTGCCGGACGTGCTGCCGTTCGGCGTCGACTGGCGGTTCTACGGCTCGGACTACTACGTGCTGCCGGAGATCTGGTCGATGTTCGACGCGATCCGCTCGGTCCGCTACGGACCCGGCTGGGCGAACATCGTCAACGTCTCGACGTTCGACGCCGATGTCGATAGCGGCCAGCTGCCCGCGGTGACCTGGCTCGTCGATCAGGATCTGGCGGACGAGCATCCGCAGATCGGCAGCGTATGCGTCGGCGAGAACTGGACGGTCGGCCACATCAACCACTTGATGAACAGCCCGATGTGGGCCGACACCGCGATCATCTTCACGATGGACGACTTCGGCGGTTGGTACGATCACGTGCCACCGCCGCGCCAGTACGGATGCGACACGACCCAGCCGTTCGGGCTCGGCTTCCGATTGCCGCTGATCGTGATCTCGCCGTACGCGAAACCCGGCTTCATCTTCCACGAGGAAGCGAACCAGGCGAGCATCCCGCGGTTCATCGAGAAGGTCTTCGGCTCGACGCAGACGCTGTCCGACCTCGATCCGGCCGCACAAGACGGCGTTTCGAACGATCTGATGAACGCATTCGACTTCACGCAGACGCCGCTGCCGCCGCTCGTGCTCGATCAGCGCATCTGCCTGTAGCTCGCCTGTAAGTCGCCGCAGCGGTGCCAGCGACGCAAGTGCGGGATCGCCGGCGCTGCGACGCACAGGACCACCGTCATCACGAGCAATCGCTTCATGCGCGCGATTCTATGATGCGGCTCGACTCGCGTTGTCGCGGCGCGAGCCTACCGTAGCGCCGGTGTAGGCCGATGAAGGCCACCGCAAGGCGCGCAGGGAAATCACGTCGCCGTGATAACTTGGGACAATGAGGACTCTTCTGCCGGTGGTCGTGGTCCTCGTCGGGCTCGCCCGCGCGGCGCACGCTGATGTGATCGACCGAACGATCACGGCGAACGACTTGGCTGCGGCGGTACCGGGGTTGATCGAACAGCGCGACGAGCCAGTCGGCTTGCTCGCGTTGCAAGACAACCCGGCGCTCGGGCTCGTCAAAGGCGATCTGGTTCGCGCGATCAACGGCCAGTCCGCCACGCGGATGACGATGCTGAGCAGCGGCGGCGCGATCTTCTACCTCGATGTCGTGCGCGGCGCGCAGGCCATCGTCGTTCGCATCGCGGTCAAGCTCGACGCCGCCGAGGCGACGATCTCGCGCGATCGGTACCGCGACCGCGTCCAACAGTTCGAACGATTCCGCGATCTGGTGACGAACAAGAGCCATACGTTCACCCAGGTCACCGCCGGTGGCATGCCGTCCGGGGTGATGGTGCCGTCGTCGTGGTTCGGCTTCGGCACGCTGATCGAGGGCGACGTGATTCGCAAGATCGACGGCGTCAACGTGTCGACGATCGAGCAAGCGGTCGCTGCTTTCGGCCGCGACAAGGATAGCGTCGAGGTCCAGATCACGGTCGAGCGCCTCGGGCAGACCGTCGTAAAGACGCTGCGGATCGACGATTCGCTGAACCCCGATCTCGCGGTCGCCGCAGCGGACGACGATGCCGACGGCGACGAGCCTCCGCCGATTCCGGCGCGCAAGCCGCAGATCGCGATGTCGTTGACCGCTCCGCCCGCGCGGCACAATCAATCGAAGACGATCTCGCGTCACCCCGAATCGGCGCTCGCGATCGAGCTCGGCCGCAGCCTGGGTTCGCGCTGAGCGTCGCATGGGTCGCTGCGCGCTCGTCGGGATCGCACTCGCGCTAGCGACCGGCGGGTGTATTCACGACAACCTCGTATCGTGTGGTGACACGCTGTGTCCAGCGAACGAGGTGTGCTCGCCGGCGGGCAACGCCTGCGTCGCGCAGGATCAGATCGACGCGTGCATGGGTCTGTCCGACGGCGCCGCTTGCGCACCGACGTCGAGCGCGCCTGGCACTTGTCTCGACGGCGTCTGCGTCCAGTTCTGCGGCGACGGCGTAGTCGAAGCTGGCGAACAAT
>CAZDGY010001003.1:0-2655 GCA_964504685.1 uncultured Kofleriaceae bacterium
TGAGCAGGACGCAGCCACCAGCACTCTTCGCCAAGGCGGCTGGCGTGAGCAGACGAATGCCCTGGCGCATCAGAGCTAGCTTCTTGTCCTGGGCGTTCTTCCGCTTCTTCATGGGGGTAGACCTAAGCAAGCCCGGCGCCAGATCAGGTCGGACGCAACCGTATGGTTTCTTACGGGTCTCGTCATCGGCAATGGCGCTCGATGCACATGATGTGATCTCGACCTTCACATCGAGATCGATGGTCGGATTGCTTACACCGGACCACAGCACGCCAAAGCCGGCTCACGGGCTCGCTCGCTGCAACTCTTCGCGATCTGGCGACGGGAGCTTGGGGTGCCATGTGCGCGTCTGCTGGGTGTCCGAGAGCACGACCGAGGTCATCGCAGGGTCGATGACTACACCCTGCGCACTATTGAGTTTGTCGAGCGGATGCATCGTCGACATGTCCCAGATCAGCACCGTGTCGTCGAGGCTGCCGGTGATGAACAGACGGTTGTCGATGAACCCGCCTGACTCCACCTGGTCGGCGTGACCGTCGAGCGTTCCAAGCCGACGCAAGGTGCGGGCGTCCCAGACCGTGGGCGATACACCTCCCACGCCGACGATGAGGTCGCCGTCCGGACTGACCGCGACCGACCACAGCGGACCTGAACCTTCGAGCTTTCCGATCAGCTCGTCGGTCTCGTCGTTCCACACGCGCACGTACTGATCGATTCCGGAGGCGAGAATGCGATGCCGTGCACGATCGAACGCGATCGCAGTGACTCCCTTCTGCCCGGCTTCGAGTACTCGCCGGGGCACGGTCTTGGGCTCGAGCGCTTCGAGCACGACGGCATCCCGGGCGGTGGTGAGCGCAAACAGTCGCTTCCCGTCGGAGTGAAATCCAACTTCGACGATCACTCCCGGATAGTCGGTGAACGCCTGCTCGATCTGCCCCGTACTGCGGTTCCAGATCCGCAGCGTCTGGTCGTGCCCACCGGTCGCGAGCGCGCCATTCGGGCCGAACGCGACCGCGTAAGTGACGTCCGGGTGCGCCAACTTGCTCTCGGCCTCGCAAGATCGGCTATTCCAGGTGCGAACTACTCGGTCCTCCTCGCCCACCGTTGCGAGGTGCTCGCCGTCGAGACTCCATGTGATCAGCGAAGTCGGCGCCCCGGATCGGCCGCGGCACACGACGTTGTTCGATCGCGAGACGATCAGGAACCCATCGTCGGTTGCTACTCCCAACCGATCGCCGTCTGGACTGAATGCGGCCTTCGGCCGAAAGTCATCGGGGGTGAATCGAGCGGTCTCGACGGGCGAAAACTCGCTCGCCCTGGCGACGTTCCAGACGATCGCGCGGTGATCCCACGATGCCGTTGCGAGCTGCTTACCATCGGGTCGAAACGCGATCGACACGACATAATTTTCGTGACCGCTGAGCTCGCCGACCGTTGCACCCGATGGAACCCGCCACAGTCGAGCTGTCTTGTCTGCACCGGCCGTTGCCAACAGATCGCCGTCCGGCGAAAACGCGACGACCGCGACTCCTGCGTGGTGTCCCCGCAACACGACGCGGCGTTCGCTCGCAACGTCGAACAGTACCGCCGTTCCGTCCGCACCCGCAGTGGCAACCGTCTCGCCATTGGGAGAGATCGCGATGTCCATGATCTCTCCTTCGTGCATCCGCGGTTTCGAGACGACGCTTCCGTCTTCGCGCCACAGGAACACTTCGCCGGTCTTGGTTCCGAGCGCGAACGTCTTGCACGTCCGATCGACGTAGCCTGCGCTGATGCCGGCCGCGAAGACGTGATGCCTGCGCTCCTTCAACGTGTGTATGTCCCAGACGGCAACGCGGCCATCTTCATCCCACGTGGCGAGGCTATCGCCGCAGAACGCCGCGTTGGTCTCGTCGTGATGGCCGGACAACGAGCCAAGCGGCTGCCCGTTCGGAATGCTCCACAGCTTCACGGTGCCTACCGGCCCGGTGACCACTAACATCGTTCCATCCGGGCTGAACGCGAGAGTCTCGACCCGAGACTCGATCGGCAAAGCAGCGACCCGGTGGTAGCTGTCGACGTCCCACAGCTCGACGGTCAGACCGCGGCCGCCGCTCGCGAGCAGCTTGCCGTCGGGACTGAAAGCGGCCGTCCCGACGTGCCCGTTGGCTTGAAGCACGGCGAGTGGCGCGCCGCTCGTCGCGTCCCAGAGGCGAATCGTGCCATCACCGCCGGTCGTCGCGATTCGCGTCCCATTCCGACCGTAGGTAACCGCGGAGACGATGCCAGCGTGGCCCTCCAGTGACAGGGCTTTGCCCCGCGTTGGCCGCAGGTTCTCCTCGATCAGAAACCGAATCGCGGGACCGGTTTCGCCCATGTCGTACGCCTTCTTCAGGTGAGGCAACGAGCCGAGCTTGTCGCCTTGCAACGCGAGGAGGCGTCCTTGCTCGAACGTGGCCTCGCGCGCCATCGTCTCGGCCGCTTTGCGCGATACCGTGGCGGAGTTTCGCTCGGTTCGCGCGGTGATCGTCGCTCGCCACAACACGGTCACGAACACCGCGACCGCGACCATCGCGATCGCGAGCAAGCCGCGGCGAATCCGCCGGCCGCGGGTCTCGCTCGCGACGCTGGCGTTGCCGAACGCGGCTTCGATCGGGGTGAGGTCTTGGGGATGAC
>CAZDGY010001004.1:0-2653 GCA_964504685.1 uncultured Kofleriaceae bacterium
CTTGGGCTTCTTCTTGCCGGTCGGCGGCGCGATCACGAGCACCTTGTCGCCTTCAACATCCCCGCAGAGCATGCGCAGCAGCTTCGCCATCGTGCGCACGTCCGCGAGCTTTGGCACGTTGCGGAACGTCGACGCACCGGTCGGCAGCAATGCCGCGGCAAGCAACGGCAGAGCCGCATTCTTCGCGCCGCTGATCGGGATGGTCCCGCTCAGCTTCGCGCCGCTCTCGACGACGATCTTGTCCATACCTCTGGGATCGAACGGCTTGGCGACGACGACTATTCAGTGCTTCGGCGGCGCCGGCGGAGGAGGCGGAGGCGGAGCGGGCGCGGTCTGGCTACCACCACCACCGCCGCCAGAGGTGATCATCGTGACGAGCATGGCGAGGTCGGTCTCGGTGATCTGCCCGCTGACCACGACCTCCTTGCCGGCGGTCTTGATCACGAGCGCTTTGATCAGGCCGGCGAGCATCGGAGGCACTTGGCCTGATTTCATTGCGTCGTCGATCTGTTTCTTCGCTTCGGCAACGGCCGCGGCCGACGTCGCATCGCTATCCATCACGACATGGAGATTCGCGGTCACCGTGCCGCCGGCAACCGATGCGTCGCCGTAGCCGAGCATCATCTTGCCTTTGATCGTGCCGAGGTCTTCCTGCTTGTTGACGACCGCCCACGCCGTCGCGCTGGTCTTCACCGCCGCGAGGCCGGGTGCGAACGTCTTGTCCTTCGCGAGGCCGCCCGCGGTCATCGCTTTGTACGAGCTCGGATCGCCCGGCTCGGTCGTCACCATGAACGTCGACTTCTCGAGCCACTTGACCGAGAACGACTTGTCGCCGACGCCGCTGTACGTCGCGATCTGACCGGTGTGCGCGATCGCCAGCTTCCCTGCCTTGCTCGCCGCGAGCTTCGTTATGCAATCCTCGACCTGCGGTTGAGTCAGGCCTTTGAGCGCGATGACGAACGCGCCCTTGCCGCCATCGTTGACCGCGACCGCGACCGAGTCGATCGAGGCGAGCGCGTCGACGTTGCACGTTGTTTTCACCGCGTCGAGCACATCCGCCGGCGCGCCGGATTGCGCGATCAGAGCCGGCCACATCTTCTGAAACAGCGCGCTCGCGCGCACGCTGTTGACGTCTGCGCCGCCGACGACGAGCATGCCGCCGGGCAACACCGACTTCGCGGCGGCCCACGCGTGATTGTCGGCGCGGGCAACGGGGGCGACGGCGACCGAACAAGCCAGCGCTAGGCTGGCGACCAGTGCTGGGCGGCTGAGCATCGCGGCACTATGCCACGAGGTCGACCGCGATGGCATCGTCGCGCAGCAAGACGCGGACGGTTCCGGTCTGGCCTTCGGCCGCGACGCCAAACGAGCCGAAAGCAACGTCCTCGAGCTGGCGAGTCAGCGTCGATGACAGACCGCGCGCGCCGGTCTCGCGATGCAATGCATCGGTGACGACGTGATCGAGCACATCCTCGTCGATCACGAGCTCGAAGCCTTCGAGCTTGAACTCGCGCGCCATCCGCGTCACGACATCAGATCGCAGGATGTCTTTGAGCGTCTCGGCGTCGAGCGCCTTGAACGGGACGACGCGAGTGAACCGCGCGACGAGCTCGGGCAAAAAGCCGTACGCTTGGAAGTTCGCGACGTTCTCGACCTGCTCGGCCGTGAAGTCGACCGCGATCCGATCGGGGTCACCGGCCGAGCCCGGTTGGTCGCGGCCAAAGCCGATGGAGTCGCGCATCGCGCGCCGGTGAGCGATCTGTTGAAAGCCCGAGAACGCACCGGCGGCGATGAACGCGATGTCGGCGGTCGACATCACGACGTGGTCGGCGTACGAGCTGTGCGTCAGATCGAGCGGCACGACAACCTCGCTCGACTCCAGCATCTTCAGCAGCTCGCGCTGCACGCCCATGCCGGTGACGTCCTTCGTCGTGCCGGCGCCGGCGAAGATCGCGTTGTTCTGGCCCGATGCGATCTTGTCGAACTCGTCGAGACACACGATGCCAATCGACGCGAGCATCGGATTCTCGTCCGCGGTGTGGAGCAGCCGGGTCAGGATCGTCGACGGATCTTGGCCGACGTAGCCGGTCTCCGAATAGGTCGTGATGTCGACGAGCGCGGTTGGCAACTTCAGGATCTTGCCGAACAGGGTCTCGACCAGGAACGTCTTGCCCGAGCCGGTCGGCCCGACGAACAAGAAGTTCGATTTGCGCGGCAGCTCGGCGCGATCGACGCCGTCGACGTAGACCCGCTTGATCCGCTTGACGTGGCGGTAGGCCATCAGACAGAGCGCGCGTCGCGCCTGATCCTGGCCGCGATAGCCGAGCTCGTGCAGCGCCTGGAACATCGCCTGCGGCGACGGACACGGCAGCTCGCGGACGAACTTGATGAAATGCTCAAGCCCCTGCTTGCGAACCTTGCGGTTGGGCTCCATCCGACCCCGAAATTGTAGCCGCTCGGGCCGCGTTTGACCAATCCGTGCGAACCGTGACCTAATCACCAGTAGTGACGTCGGAGAGCCTGGTGCGCCCGTTCCTCGATGCCGCCCCCGCGGCGGTCCGGGCGCAACTCGAAGCGATCCGTGACCTCGATCGCAAGCTATGGACCCTGGTCGCGGAAGGCCGGACCGCATGGCCTGAGCTCGCGATCGGCG
>CAZDGY010001005.1:0-2652 GCA_964504685.1 uncultured Kofleriaceae bacterium
GGCACGAGCACGTCACCTGGGACGAGACGTTCGCAGTTGGCGCCGACGACGCACTCCGGCAAGTGACCGTCGGCTGCGCATCGGGTTTCTACGTGTTCGCGCCGTCGAAGGCAGCCCGAGCCCGCGCGGGTTGCGAGCCGTCCGGCGCGGCGGGTCGGATGAGCTGCACGATGCCGAACGGCGGCCGATTCGAGCTAGTCCGCGATCGAAGCCAGCGCATGATCGAGCACGACTCGGCCACGTTCACGGTGTTCACGGTCACCGGCGACGACATCCAGGTGACCCCGATGGCTCTCGACGAAGACGGCGAGGCTCGCGCGTTCTACTTGAAGTCGTAAGCGCGCGGTCGAGCTATGCCGGCTACTTGCGCCGTAGCTTGCTCGCATTGTCGACGAGCTTGAGGAACTCGGCGCGATAGCCTTCGGCGTCCTTGCCGACCGCCCCTGCAGCGAGCGCACGGACCTGGTGCCATTCCAGCGAGCCGCGTTGCGGAGTCTCGCGCAGCATCATCCCGTAACCGGCGACCGCCGCCGCCCACCGAAAGTCGGCAGTGGTGCGATCGAGACCGACCGAAGCGTCGTCGACCGTGCGCTCCATCAGCTTCGAGACGTCGCCGGTCGGCGCTTTGTAGCGGACCTTGACCGTCATCAGCTCCGTGTTCCCGGTCGTCGCCGTGCGCGGTGTCTGATACTTGAGCGCGTCGACCTTCGCGGCGGGGACCGCCTGCCCCGCGGGCACGATCTCGTACAACGCGGTGACCGTGTGACCGGCGCCGAGGTCGCCCGCATCTTTCTTGTCGTCGTTGAAGTCCTCGTTGCGGAGCAGGCGCTTCTCGTAGCCGATCAACCGGTAGCCGGCGACGCGGAGCGGGTTGAACTCGACCTGGATCTTGACGTCCTTGGCGACGGTGAACAGCGTCGCCCCCGCTTGCTTGACGAGCACTTTGCGCGCTTCCGCCAGCGAATCGATATAGGCGTAATTGCCGTTGCCGCGATCGGCGAGCTTCTCCATCGTCGAGTCCTTGAGGTTGCCCATCCCGAACCCGAGCACGGTCAGAAACACGCCGTGGTCGCGCTCGCTTTCGATCAGGCGGGTAAGGCTGCCCTCGTCGGTAACGCCGACGTTCCAGTCGCCGTCGGTGCACAACACCACGCGGTTGATACCGCCGCGAACAAACGTATCGCGGGCGAGCTTGTACGCCGCGACGATGCCGGCACCGCCGTTCGTCGAGCCACCGGCGTCGAGCGCGCCGAGCGCGGCGCGGATCGCGTCCTTCTTGCTGCCCGCGGTCGGAGGCAGCACCTCACCGACCGATCCGGCGTACGCGACGATCGACACGCGATCCTGCGGGCGCAGCTGATCGACGAGCAGCCCCATCGACTGGACCAGCAGCGGCAACTTGTTCGGCTCGTCCATCGAGCCCGAGGTGTCGATCAAGAACACGAGGTTGCGCGGCGGGACCTTGGCGTCGTCGATCTCCGGCGCGCGCAACCCGATCCGCGCGAGCTTGAACGCTGGATTCCACGGGCTCGGTCCGACCTCGGTCGCGATCGACAGCGGATCGCCAGCCGCCGGCTGGGGATAGTCATAGTGGAAATAGTTGATCAGCTCCTCGAGCCGAACCGCGTCCTTGGGCGGGAGCTGACCGTCGTGCAGGAATCGCCGCACGTTCGCGTACGACGCGGTATCGACGTCGCTCGAGAACGTCGACAGTGGCTGCGACGCGACGGTGAGAAATGGGTTCTCGTCGATGCGCTCGTACTGCTCGACCCCGAGGTCGTCGTGCGCCGTCGTCGCGCGGACCGCGGGCGCGCCGTTGCTGCCCTGGACGATGTACTGGTTCTGGAGCGAAGTCGCGCCGCTGAAGCTCACCCCGTCGCCTTGCGACCCGGCGGCGGCGCCGAGTGCGGCGTCGAACGTGCGGCCAGGCACCGGGATGTTCTGCAGGTAATTCTTGTCGAGCGTGATGCCTTGGCTCGTCGAGGTCGGGTCGATGATCGGAGCCTTCGACTGGATCTTCACGATCTCGCCGCCGGTCTTCGCGGTATCGATCGACTCGGACACCAGTGCGGTCTTGCCCGCGCCAATCACGATGTTCGCGTGCTCGACCGCAAAGTCGAGGTAATAGAACGTGATGAGATAGTTGCCCGCCGGCAGCCCGACGAACTGGTAGTGGCCGTGATCATCGGTGAGCGCGGTCTCGGCCCCTTTCAAGGAGGCCGACGTCGCGATCACGGTGACGCCGGCGAGCGGAGTCCCGGCCTTGTCCTTGACGATGCCTTCGATCGCGCCAGCGGTGTCGGCCCAGACGACGCGGTCGCGGACGACGGTAGCGGTGGCGAACACTCCGAGCGCGGCGGTCAATGCGAGCTTGCCAATCCTCATGCCTCGTTGTCGCCCGCGCTCCGACGTCCCGAAACCAGATCCACATGACAGTCGAGCGAGCGCCGCCGCCTCGGCCACGCGTCGCATGTCGCAGATGCGCATCGGCGACCCGCAACGGAGGACGCGGCCGCGTGTCGTCGCAGTATGGACATCCTCCGTCCGATCTTCGAGAGGCGTGTAACCACTCGGACCTTCGTGCTGCGCTTCGGGCTCGTGTTTGCGGCACTACAAATCGTGCCGCTGTTCGCGAGCATGCTGCCGATCGTA
>CAZDGY010001006.1:0-2650 GCA_964504685.1 uncultured Kofleriaceae bacterium
CTTCCAGCTTGATCGACTGGCAGCCGGTCTCCTGGATCACGCGCGCCGCGTTGCGGAACGCGATCTGCGGCGATTCCTCATAGGAACCGAACGGCATATCCACCACGACCAGCGCGCGCTTGGAGCCGCGCATCACCGCCTTGCCGTGCAGGATCATCATGTCGAGCGTGACGCCCAGCGTGGTCTCCATGCCGTGCATCACCATGCCGACGCTGTCGCCCACCAGCATCAGGTCCACGTTCTCGTCGAGCAGCCGCGCGGTGTGCGCGTGGTAACAGGTCAGGCAGACGACCGGCTGGGCGTTCTTGTGCGCCATGATCTCCGGCACCGTGACGCGCTTGGATTGGACGACTACGGACATGGGGCTGTTCTCCATGCGGCGGGGCTTGCCGGGCGATGCTCCAGGGGAGCGAAGCCGGGACTATATACGATGCTGCACCCGCGAACGAGTGCGGCCCTTGACCGAGACCCTGCGCGTTGAACGGCGACGTACATGCCGCGAACGCCGCGCCATCCAAGCTGCACGCGTAGGTCACGTTAATCTCGTTCGACGTGAACGTGAAGCTCGCGCTGGCGATCGGCACGGTTCCGCTCGGACCACTCGAGATCGTCGTCTGCGGCGGAGTCAGATCGACGACCCACGTCGCGGTCGCCGGCGTCGGGTCGGTGTTGCCGACCGCGTCGGTCACGCGCACCTCGAACGTGTGACTCGCTTCGCTCAGCCCCGAGGTCGTGAACGGCGACGCGCAGCTCGCGAATGCGCTCGCATCGAGCAAGCATTGATACGTCGCGCCAGAGCCGGCGTCGGGCGAGGTGAACGTGAACATCGCAGTCGTACTCTTGGTCGCTGCGGGCGGTCCGGTGATGATCTCGGTATCGGGCGTGCTCGTGTCCACGGTCCACGCATAGATCGCGGGCGAATCATCGACGTTGCCCGCGCGATCGTGAGCGCGCACCGCGAACGAATGCGTGCCGTTGCCGACCGGACCGAACTGCTCACCGCTGGTGCAGGTCACGAACCCGGCGTTGTCGAGATCGCAATCGAACCACGTGTTGTCTTCGTTCGAGCGGAACTTGAACACCACCATCACGATGTTGTCGGCGGCCGGCGGCGTCTTCGTCAGGATCGTGTCCGGCGCGATCGTGTCGATCGTCCACAGATATTCGGCCGGCGTCTCGTCGGACATGCCGTCGGCGTTGGCCGCGCGCACCGAGAATGAGTGGCCGCCATCGGGCAACGTCGCCGTCCACGGTGACGCACAAGCTTGCGACGCAGCCGAATCGACCACGCATTCGAACGTTGCGGCCGGATCACTAGATGAGAACGCGAACAGCGCTTGCGCCGTGTTGCTGAACATCGCCGGCTCTTGTTGGATGGTCGTGTCGAGCGGGCCGGTCAGCACCTGCGCGTCCACCGCGGCGTCGATCGGAGGTCCGTCCGCCGGCGCTTGCTTGTCGGCAACTCGGCAACCGGCGAGGAGACTGAACGCGATCGCGATCGAGGTCCGCATCAGAAGCTCCCGGTGAGTGACATCCCAGCCTGGTGGTCGCCGAACATCGGTCGCACGCTCGTCTCGTCGCTCGGCGCGCCGACGAGCCACAGCACGAGCGCGGTCGCGACGCCCGCGCCGCCGGCCGCGTACAAGATGTTCGCGCGGGTCGCATCGGTCTGGGCTCGCGCGTTGTCGTGCAGCGCCCCGGCATCCGAGCAGGTCGCCGCCGGACAGCTCGCGTCGGCACGGGCGCGCAGCTCGTTCGAGCGGACCCCGAAGTACACGCCGGTACCAACCGCCGCCGCACCGGCGATGCCGAGGCCGACCGAGAGCTCGCGCGTCGCGCTCCACGTACGGGCGCGGCGCGTCGTCACGTAGGTCGTGCGCGGAGGTTCGGGCAAAGCGATCGGCAGCGGCACGGAAGCGATCGGCCTCGGATCCAGCGCGGGAAGCTGCACGGTTTGCAGCCCGGCTTTCGCGTCGATCTCGATCGTCCGTCGCCACGGGAGGTAACCGGGAGCCTCGGCCGAGATCGTGTAGCTGCCCGGATCGATCGGCACCGGTGTGTTCCATACAGCCGACTCGATCACCTCGTCATCGCGGCGCACGACCAGGTGGGCAAGCCCGGTCGGGACAGCGACAACGAGGTGAGACAACCGCGGCTCGAGCGCGGTGGCGCGCCGTCGCGCCTCGGCTTCGCGCCGACCGTCGCCGCCGCTGCGCTTCGACATCGACTCGGCCTTGCGAAACGCCGCCCATGCGCTCGCCAGCTTTCCGAGCTTCTCGCGACAGTCACCGAGGTTCAGTAGCGTGCCAACGCTGGGCTCGAGCTCGGCGCTCGCGGCGAACTTCTCGCACCCGGCGGCGAGCTGGCCGCGCTGGATCAGCACGCGGGCGTCGCGAAACAGCGCCTCGGCTTCGGCCGATTGCGCGTGCGCGTTGGCCGACCAGCCCACCAAGGCCATCGCGATCACGAAGCGCCGACCGTCAACGAGTGTCATAGAGATCCTCGTTCGAGCTCGCTGGCCGATGGCGTGGGGGTGGCCTGGTCGTCTTGCTGGGACCGACCGGCGCTGCATCGGGGACGACCGCAGGTTTCGGCGGCGGGCTCGCCACCGGCGTGACCGCGATCGCTGCGGGCTCGCTCCCCGACACCG
>CAZDGY010001007.1:0-2649 GCA_964504685.1 uncultured Kofleriaceae bacterium
GCCGACGTCGGCTTCACGTGGCACATCGTGCAATCCCACGTGGTGTGGGTCAGCGTTGCGCCGAGATGGATCTGGTGAGCGCCGACCGTCGGGTCAGTGGCAGCCGTGGCGCCTTCGACGCCTTGCGGGGGGGCGCCGTTGCCGGACGGCGTGGTGATGTCACCGTGGCAGAACGTGCATTGCGTCTGCCAGGTGTAGCCGGTCGCGATCGTCGTCGAGTGACAGCCGCTGCCGTTGTAGTTGTTCGTCGAGCACGACGGGCCGCCGGTCGAGCCACCGAGCAGCGTCGTGCCGTGACAGCCCGACGTCGCGCAGTTGGTCTGGCCTTGCTTGTCGTAGTCGTAGCCGTGCATCTGAACTTGGTCGTAGCCGGTGGGGTGAACCTGGCTGACCTCGACGGTGCCGTCGATGTGCATCGACGGTGCGGTGAACACCGTCGGCGAACCGACCATGACGTCCATGTGGCACGTGCCGCAATCGGCCGCGTTCTGCGGATGTGGCGCGGGCGGCGGATCGCCGTGGCACGACGTGCACTGCTCTTGCGAGCCGTCGACCAACGTCCAGTCCGGTGACGTGTCGGTGCCGCCGGCGGCGAGCGTCGAGCCGTGGCAGTACGAGCTGCAGTTCGCGCCGTCCCAGGTCGTGCCGGTGCCGGTCGCGGCGACGCCGCTGAACGACATCACCGCAGGCAGCGGCTGGCTCGCGTGGGGCTCGACCGACGTCGGTACCGCGTGGCACTCGACGCAATTGACGGTCGCGTGCCAGGTCGATCCGCCGGCGAGGTGAGCTTGGTGCGCACCGACGCCGCGCAGCGTGGTCAACGTGCCTCCTGTGGTATCGGTCGGCGGCGCGTTGACCGGGTCACTTCCCGACGTCGGCGTGCTGGTGTGGTCGCCGTGGCAGGAGTTGCAGGCCTGATCTGCGTTGACGTCCACGTTGCCGTCGATGTGCATCGAGGGCGTGGTGAACACCGTCGGCGAGCCGACCATGACGTCCGTATGGCACGTACCGCAGTCGGTTGCGTTCTGCGGATGCGGCGCGGGCGGCGGGTTGCCGTGACACGAGTTGCACGCGGCTTGCGAACCATCGACCTTCGCCCAGATCGGCGACGTCGCTTTTCCGCCGGCGCCGGTTGTGCCATCGGTCAGGGTCGAGCCGTGACAGTAGACGTTGCTACAGATCGCGCCGTTCCACGTCGGGCTCGAGCCGGCGCGCGCGCTGAAGTTGAGGTACGCGGGCAGCGAGTGATCGATGTGACCGACCGAGTTCACGGTCGCGGGCACGGTGTGGCAGTCGCTGCAGACGATTGCTTTGAAGAACAGACTCGACGGTGACAGGTGCGATTGGTGCGCGCCGACGCCGCGGTCTACGGTCGAGCTGTTGCCGAGCGTGTCGAGCGGTGGTGCGTTCACTGGATCGCTGTTCGAGCTCGGCGTAGCGGTCGCGTTGCCGTGGCAGTAGTTGCACGGCTTGTCGTCGTCGACGTCGAGGTTGCCGTCGATGTGGCGCGTCGGATCGGTGATCACCAGGCCACCGCCAGGGGTCATCGTGTTGTGGCACTTACCGCAGTCGGCATCCTGCGGGTGCGGCGACGGAGGTGGCAAGCCGTGACAGGACCCGCACGTGCTCTGCGAGCCATCGACCTTGGTCCACACCGGCGTGGTCGTGGTGCCCCCGGCGCCGACGCCCATGTAGCTGAGCGTTGCACCGTGGCAATACGTGTTGCTGCACGTCGATTCGTTCCACGCCGCGGTCGAGCCGGCGAGCGATCCGAATCGGACGTACGCGGGCAGCGAATGATCGATATGACCGATCGACTCGAGCGAGGTCGGTACGGTGTGACACTGCGTGCACGAGATCGCCGCGCGCCAACTCGACACCTGCATGTGCGACGCATGCGCGCCGACGCCGATGATGTTCGTCGCGGTATTGCCGTGCGTATCGGTCGGCGGTGCGTTGACGATGTTGTCGCCGGCGACCGGCGTCGCGGTCTTGTCGCCGTGGCAGTTGTTGCACGGCTGATCGTTGATGACGTCGACGTTGCCGTCGATGTGCTTGGCCGGATACGTGATCGCGGTGTTGTCGCCCGCGGTCATCGTCGGATGGCACTTACCGCAGTCGGAGTCTGCCGGGTGCGGCGCCGGCGGCGGGAAGCCATGGCACGACTGGCACTGGCTTTGGGTGCCGTCGACCTTCGTCCACGACGGTGACGTGGTCGCGCCACCCAGCAGCGGGCTCACGCCGCCGCCGTGGCAGTACGTGTTCGAACAGCTGCCTCCCACCGGGTTGTTCGCGTTCCACACCGCGCCCGGGATCTGCAGCTTGCCGCCGGTCGTGCCGGTGGTGGAGCCCGGAACGGGCACGGTCGGATCGAGATAGACCTCGTCGATGCCGTCGAGGTGGGTCAAGTCGGTCGTGCTGCCCGGCACCTGGTGGCACTCGTTGCAGTCGATCGGCGCGTGCCACGTCGAGGTCGTCGTCATGTGTTGCGCGTGCGCGCCGACGCCGGGCGCGGTGGTCAGCGTGTTGCCGTGGGCATCTTTCGGCGGAGCGTACTGGCCGCCGCCGCCGTGGCACGAGTCGCATGCCTGAGTGTCGTTGACCTCGACGAGACCGTCGATATGGAGCGCGGGATACGAGATCTTGCCG
>CAZDGY010001008.1:0-2647 GCA_964504685.1 uncultured Kofleriaceae bacterium
CTCGCTCACGATTCCCTCCGATTGCCGCCGACGAGCTCGAGCTTGCCCGACAGCTTGACCTCGTAGCCGGCGCGCAGCATGAGCTTGCCACTCGCGGGAACTGCGACGCGCCAGCGATAGCCGCCACGCAAGCGCCGTTCACCCGGCGCGTCGGGCTCGGGCGCCCATTTCTCCCACGCCGGCTCGACCTTGCCGATCGTGAGCTCGACGTCGCTGTCGCCCTCGCGAACGATCGGCACGCGTTCTCGCACGTCGAGATCGATCGGGCGCGACGACAAGTTCTCGACTTCGATCGCGATCGCGTGGATCAGCCGCAAGCCGCCGCGCAGCACCCCGGCCGCTTCTTCGCGATACTCCGCGTTGCGCGCGATCTTGACCTTCGGATCGACGCCGAGCCCGATCTCGACGCTGCCGCCCGGTGGCGTGAAATCGATCGTGCTCGTGACGAGAAATCGCCCTCGCTCGTAGACGTCGATCGGCCCGGGCAACAGCGGTCCGGCGAGCTCGTTCGAGATCACGGCGATGCGAAACACATCGGCTTGCTCGCGCGGCACCGCGACGTGGCGCTGGTGGCTCGCGACCGGACCCGCCGACAGCGCGATCGACGACCACGCGCCGTCCGACCGCACGTCGACCACGCCGTCGCTCGCGAACGCGTAGTCGTAGGCGTGCGACCACTCGGTCGCGCAGCCCGCCGGTGGCGCGAGCTGATCGAGCGCAACCGCGGCATCGACGAGCGCGGCGAACGCATCGTGATCGATCACCGGAGGCACCGCGACGAGCTGGCCGCGTTGAGCCGAGCCCAACGGCGCCATGCGCAGCGCGGCGTAGTCGAGCCGCGGCGCGGGTGGCGCGACCTCGCGCTTGACTGGAGCCGACTCCGCGACGTCGGCGGCACCGCCGTAGGCGACCGTCGACGGCGCCGGTGCGGCCGCCGGAGCTGGAGCGCCACCGCGCGCCCGCACGCGACCTTCGGTCCGGATCGCGCGCGACTCCTCGCCGAGCTCTTGCACCGACGAGTCTTCGTCCCACGTCTCGGACCGCAGGCTGCCGAGCGCCATCGCCTCCGACGGCACGGTGCTCTGGCGCGGTGCGGTCGGCGCGCGACCCTCGTAGGTCGAGTCGTCGAACGGCGGCTCGCTCGAGAACGGCTCCGCGCGGCGCGCGGGAAACGCGCGATCGTAGTCCGCGAACAGCTCCGCGCTGCCGATCGGCGGTGGGCGAAACCCGGTGCGCGCTTGTGCCGCTTGGCGCTTGCCGATCTTCTGCGGTGCGAGCTCGGGCAGCGGCGCAAAGCGGTCCGGCAACGCGGTCGAGAGCTGGATCGCGACCGCAGCCCAGTCTTCGCCGGTCGCCTGGGCGACGACCGCGCGCAGCTCGAGTCGAGTCGATTCGCCGTCGAGCCGCGCGACGTAGCTCGGCGCCCACTTCGCGGCGGTAACGCGATACTCGATCGTGACGACGAGCTCGCCGGTCGCGGTCGCGCTCGCCAGCTCGAGCTCGATGAACTTGCGCGCCTCGTGCAGCTTCGCCGCGCGTGCGCTCCCTGCGCGAAACTCGCGATCGGCGACCACTTCGTACGCGAGGTTAGCCTCCTCGGCCTCGCGCCGCGCCGTCGACAGCCGTTCGCGCAACGCGAGCTCGCGCGCCGCTCGCAGCTCAACGACACTGCGCCGTGCCATGACGATCGCGGCCCATGGCGCCGGCGGCTCGTCGGTCGTAAAGCGCTGGACGACTGGCGCCCCGCCGAGCCGGTCGAGCGCTTGGCTCAACCTCTCGACCTCGCTCGTCGCGAGTGCGACCCGACGCCGGGCGGCGACTCGCTCCGGCGATTGCTCGTCTGCGGCCGCAGGCGCCGCACCGGTCGCGAGCCCGACGCGCACACCGGTCGCGAGCCCGTTGCCCTCGACCTCGGCGCGCACACTGTCATCGGCAAGTGAGAGCGGCAGGTCGGTGAACCGCAGCACGGCGGGGAACGGAGCGGCGACCCGCGCGACGCGGCGAACCCGCGCGCCGACCGCGTACACCACCACCCGATCGATTCGCGACTCGACATCGCGTCGGTCCACCGCGAGCTCCGCCATGCCGCTACGCTAGCAGTTTGGTGTCTTCGAGCGGAGCGTCTGCGACCTGATCGACACCGTTGAGCGCGAATCGCCGCGCCGCGGCGGCTGCCCGCGGCCCGTGGCCGTGACCGAGGCACCACTGCGCATGCTCGGTGAGCAGCGCGAGCTCGAGCGCGCGGCCGAGCGTCAACGCGAACCTGCGTGCGCCGGCCTCGAGTCGATCGGGCTTGGTCATCGCATCGGTGATCCACGCGCTCGCGCTCCGGATCGCCGCTCGTGCCGCGTCGCGAGGTGCCGCGAGACTCACATCCGTCGCCGCGGCGCAGCAGCGCTCGACTTCGCCGGCGAGCGCCTCGAGCGTGCCGCCCTTGGCGAGCGCGCGCAGCGTATCGAGCGACAACACGTTCGTCGTGCCTTCCCAGATCGGCAGCACCTGCGCGTCGGCAAGGATCCGCGGCAGCCCGGTGTCCTCGACGTAGCCGGCACCGCCGCACGCTTCGATCGCCTCGGAGGTCACCGCGACGGCTTGCTTCGCGGTCGTCAGCTTTGCGATCTGCACGAGCGAACGCTCGAGCAGCTCG
>CAZDGY010001009.1:0-2645 GCA_964504685.1 uncultured Kofleriaceae bacterium
GCGCGAATCATCTCTGGGCCTTCACCACGTGCCGCAGCCGCGTTTCGGCGCGCGCCGCGAGGAACTTGCGCGCGAAGAGCGTATCCGCAATTTCCAAGATCACATCCGCGTGCAGCACGCCCTTGCGCAATCGCGCGGGGATCCCGAGCATGGTCGCGCCCGGAGCAGTGGCTGCGCGATTGGCGAACGGCGGCGGTGTCACACTACTGCATGCTGCGGCCATGATCGCGGCGAGCACCCGCAGCGGGATGCGGCGAGTCACGGCACGCAGATGTACGCGAACGTTGCGGTCGCCGGCGGTTCGCTGCCGTACCAACCCGAGCCGGTGCCACAGCTCGGGTTGAGACCGATGTTCGCGCGGACATCGTAGACACCTGGCGTGGTCGGTACGGCGAGCGTCGTCTGTTGACCGAGCTGGCCTTGGAATCGGTTGGTCTGGACCGTGCCGTCGAACAGGCAGCCGAGTCGTCCACCCGAAACGAGCCCGAACTCGATCTGCGCGGGGCACGTGCCGCTAGAGCCCGGGCACATGATGTCGATGCCGTACGCGTACCGGAGCGGAATGGTGGCTCCTGCGACCGCGACGAGAAATGCGCCATCACCGCCCAGGTTGGCCCCCGCGACGTTCGAAAGACCGCCGAGCGACAGCGGGTTGCTCGGGGGAGTCGGCTGCGTTCCGCACGTCCAGGTTTGCGAGTCACAGATCCCGTCGCCGTTGAGATCGACGCAACCACCGGCGGCGTCCGGGTTGCCGTCGTGAATCCCCGTGCTCGCATCGACCGCGGCGGCGTCGGAGCGCGGCGCGTCGGTCGTCGGCACCGAGTTGCCTGGCGCGGTGAACGAGCACGCAGCGACCATCGGAAGTGGCCAAACGATGCGCCGCATCTGCGCACGATACCACCCGCCGGTCGCGGATCGGCGTGACATCGGTCGCTCCGTGACCTCGGACTAACGCCGTTCGCGGTGTTGCAACATGTCTTCGCGCTGGAGAAATCCCGCTTGCTCGACTCGCTGCGACATGGTGCATTCCCGCGGTGCGTCCAGCACTCGCGACCCTGGGACTTGTCTGGGCCAAGAAGTAGGTGCGTATGCAGCGCCGCGCATGGCTCGTCATTGTCGGCGTCGCGGCGATCGCGAGCGTGGCGATCGCGACCACGATCAAGAGCTCGTCCACCCGCGACTGTCCGGCGGAGATGGTCCGCGTGCCCGCGGGCTCGGCGTTGTCGGGCTATTGCATCGACCGCACCGAGGTGACGGTCGCGGCCTACGCGCAGTGCGTCGCGGCGAAGGGCTGCCAGCCGGCGCCGCTGACCGTGAACGCGTCGTGGAGCAAGGGCGACGAAGCCGTAGCCTGGAGTCGATTCTGCGACGGTGAGCGCGACGATCTCGGCGACCACCCGGTGAACTGCGTCGACTGGAACAACGCCGCGACGTTTTGCGAATGGGCCGGCAAGCGGTTACCGACGGAAGCCGAGTGGGAGCACGCCGCGCGCGGTAACGACGGCCGGATGTATCCATGGGGAGACGCACCGCCGAGCGCGGAGCTGTTGAACGTGTGCGGTGGCGAATGCGTCGCCCTAGTTTCGCGCGTGCTCGCTCAAGCGTGGATCGGGATGTACACGGGCGATGACGGCGCGGCGTCGACCGCACCGGTCGGGAGCTATCCGGCCGGAGCGAGCCCGTTCGGCGTGCTCGACATGGCGGGAAACGTCTGGGAGTGGGTCGCGGACCGGCGCGGCGATGCGCACGTGTACAAGGGCGGCGGTTGGCTCACGACCGACATCGAGAACGTGCGCGCATCGAACCGCAAGCTCGACACCGCCGCGCTGCGCCTCAACACGCTCGGCTTTCGGTGCGCGCGATCGTTTTCGCCGTAAGCGTACCCGGCGATGGCCGGGACTATTTGGTGACCGCCCTCTGGGGGCGAGCTAACGCTTGGCTCCATGAAGAAGCTCCTCGCGTCCACCGGATTTCTCGCCATCGTCGGCACCGCCACGCTCGCCTACGCGTCGCCGACGCTGCGCTACTACAACGAAGACTCCAAGGACTACACCTGGAAGGCGACGTGCTCGGGCAGCGAGTACGAGGTCACGTTCGACCATAGCAAGACGTCGTCGGTGACCATCCAAGGTTCCGCGCCGTGCACGCTCCACACGTCGTCGGGCGACGTCAAGATCACCGGCGACGCGAAGATTCACATCAAGGACGGTAAGGTCACCGTCGAGTAGTGGTCAGCGGGCACTGGCGTGCCAAATCGCGCGGTGTGCGTCCCGCGGCGCACAGGCACGCACGCTCCCGCTCTCGGCTTGCTGAACCGAGCGCTCTCGCTCCGTGTCGGTGAGCACGGCCGTTGCAACGCCGTGGCGGCATGAAGCACTCTTCTCTCGCCATCGCGTTCCTTCTCGCAGGTTCCACGCTCGCTGCAGCGGACCCGCCGAGCGCCAAGCTCAGCGACTCGGACATGTCGGTCGTCAGCGAGCTCCACCACGCAAACCAAGCGGAGGTCGAGATGGGGAACTACGCGCTGTCGCACGGCACCAAGTCGGTGAAGGACTTCGCAACCATGATGGTGAAGGACCACTCCGCGAACGACACGAAGCTCATCGCGATCGCGAAGAAGCACGGGATGACGACGATCCCGGTGC
>CAZDGY010001010.1:0-2645 GCA_964504685.1 uncultured Kofleriaceae bacterium
TCGGTGACCTCCAAGGCCGCCGGCAGGGGTGGAGATGCGGTCTCCGCCTCCACCACGACGTTTGGCAAAGACGCGGATCACGAGTGGAGCATCACCGTGATCCAGTCGAATCTGGAAATCGGCGATTAGCTAAGCGGCGGCGCGCCGGCCGTGCAGTAGCGCGTCGAGAGGGACGGCCCCTGACGCCTCGACGACCCGAACGCCATGACGAACCAGTAGCTTGCGCCCGGCCTCGTGTGTGGCCCGCGCATCGCGCACCATCAACTCCCTCGCGCGCCGGCCGTGGGCGGTGTGCGCCGCCGGTAAGAACACCGCGGGCGACGGAACCAACGCGACGACCGTGCCGGCAGCTCGGCGCAGGCGTGCGATCGCCCGCGTCGCGCGCGGCTCGTCTTCGCCCAGGCCAACGAGGTCGCTGATGATGATCGCGACGTCCGGCCGACCACCGGCGACCGCCCGCTCGACCGCCGCACTGAGCCCGGCGGCGCGGCGACCGTGCTCCCACGTGGTGCGGTACGGCAGCTCGATGCCGCGCAGTCGACACAGCGCGCGCAGCGGCCGCATCTGCGGATCGTCATCGACCACGACCGGGGCGCGCTGCTTGTCCATCCCGTCACGCGCGCCGGTTGCTTCGATCAGGCGCTTGCACATCCGCGCGGTCGCCGCGACGTCGTAGAGCTGACCGTCGGGGCCGGCCTGGATCGCGCTCCAGTGCGGATCGTCGAGCGGTGGCGCGATCTTGATCCGGACGTCGAGCGCCTCTTGGTGCGCGAGGTAGCGCGCGACGAGAGCGACGAGCTCGCCCGCGGTGACGTCGGTGAGATCTGCGTCGACGATCGCGCGGGTGTCGAGTAACCGGTCGACGAGCTGGAGATAATGGTGATGGCCCGTGTCCGGCGCGAGCTCGAGCACCGTACGGGTGTCATACGCGACCAGGCCGATGCGATCGCTCGACGCGACCGCCATCTTCGCGACCGCGGCAGTTGCATCGCACGCCCAGTCGAGCGCGGACTTGCCGAGCGGGCCGGCGCGCATGCCCGCGCCGATGTCGAGCATGACGACGTGGGTGGTCACGATCTCGTTCTCGAGCTCGCGCACCATCAGCTGTTGCCTGCGGGCGGTCGCCTTCCACGCGATGAACTTGAACGGATCGCCGTGGCTGTGCTCGCGGATCTCGCGCAGCTCACCGGCGAGGCCACGGCGGCGGACGTGATGGAGCCCGACTTGCTCGTGTAGCGCGCCGAGGCCCGCGCGGACCGAGGCACCGCGCAGCACGGTCGTGCGCGGGAATGCCTTCACGGCGATCGGATTCGGGAAGAACGCTTCGATGTCGAACAGGCCGAGCGCGTCGCCGAACGCGAGGGCCGCGCCGTGCAACACGTGATAGCCCGCGGCGAGTGCGCGCACGGTCGTGGTGACTTCGACTTGCTGGCCGCGCTTGACCGTCGCGCTCGGTCGTTCGTCGATCTGCAGCCCCGAGCCAGCGAGGATGTTGGTCGACAGGATGCGCAGCTTGCGGCTGCCGTGATTGCGAAACGCGAGATGCAACAAGAACGGCCGGTCCGCGGCGAGCGCGCCACTCGGCTGGTCGCCCGGCGGCACCCACCACGACAGCTCGATCTTCTTGCGCCGGAGCAAGATCGCGGTCGGATAGAACATCAAGTACAGCGCGAGCAACACGCTGAGAATCGCGCCGGCGAGCGCGACGAGCGGGGGCGCGCCGTGCAGCGCTCCGACGACGAGAAACAGCAGCGCGGTGCCGAGCACGTACTTACCGCGGGCGGCGAGGCGCGGGATCAAAGGCTCTACCTTTGATTCTTCGGCATCTTGTAGCCGACTTTGTCGAGCGCCTCGGCCACGACGTTACCGCCGCCAGCGCCTTCGAGCTCGGCCTCCGGCGTCATCAAGATGCGATGCGCGAGCACGAGCGGCGCGAGGTGACGGACATCGTCGGGCAACACGTAGTCGCGGCCTTTGAGCAGCGCGAGGCCCTTCGACGCGTGGACGAGTGCGAGGCCGGCGCGCGGCGATGCGCCGAGGTAGGCCCGCGCGTGACTGCGGGTGAAGCTGACCAGGCCGAGCACGTAGTCGAGCAACTCCTCGGCGACGAACACTTCCTGAGCGAGCGCCTGGAGCTCGAGCACTTCCTGCGGGCCGATCACCGGGCGCACCGCGGGCGGCGTGCGGTCGTACGCGCCGAGCATGCGCTTCTCGTCGGCCGCAGCCGGATAGCCCATCTTGAGCTTGATCAAGAACCGATCGACCTGAGCTTCGGGCAACGGATACGTGCCCTCTTGCTCGATCGGGTTCTGCGTAGCGAGCACGATGAACGGCGCGCCGAGCATCCGGGTTTCGCCCTCGATCGTGACCTGACTCTCCTGCATCGCTTCGAGCAAGGCGGACTGGGTCTTGGCCGGTGCGCGGTTGATCTCGTCGCCGAGCAGCACGTTCGTGAACACCGGGCCCTCGCGCAGCACGAACGTGTTCGTGCGCATGTCGAGGATGTACGTGCCGGTGATGTCCGACGGCAACAGATCGGGCGTGAACTGGATGCGCCGGAAGTGGCAGCCGAGCGTCGCGGAGAACGCCTTGACCAGCGTGGTCTTCGCGACGCCTGGATAGCCTTCGATCAACACGTGACCGCG
>CAZDGY010001011.1:0-2642 GCA_964504685.1 uncultured Kofleriaceae bacterium
CACTACGTGCTCCCCGCGGTGCCGGCGCTCGGCATCCTCGTCGCGTTCTTTCTCGATGACCTTTGGACCGGTCGTGCGCGCCTGCACCCGGTGTACGCCGCGCTCGCGATCGCGATCGTGTTGTTGATCTGCCGCGATCTGATGTGGGAGCCGGAGCGCTGGATCGAGATGTTCGTGTTCCGCTACGACCGGCCGTGGCCCGCAGGAGAGCCGTACGTGATCGACGTCAGCGACGGCATCCTCGCGTTGGGCCTGTGCGCGGCTGGTGCACTGTTGATCGCAGCGCTGCCGTGGCGCCGGTTCGCGGTCGCGATGCTCGCGGCGTCGGGGCTCGCGATCTGTCTGTGGTGTCTTCAAGTCTACATGCCGGTCGCCGGCAAGCACTGGGGCATGCGCGACGCGATCCACGCCTACTATCAACAGCGCACGGTCTACGGCGAGAAGATCGTCTACTTCGGCGCCGGCGAGCTCGCCGACGATTGGGGCGATGTCACCGACAAGTGGTCGTTCGACACGTTCGTGCCCGACAACTTGCAGATCGGTCAGCCGATGACGATCAAGGTCGACCTCAACAAGGTGGCCGAGCAAGACGAGCACGTGATGGAGCAGGAGGTCGAGATGGTCGGCGCGGTCACCGCGATTGGCGATCACTCGGTGACGGTCACGCTGCCCAAGACCGAGCGCGCGAAGCTCCAGCCGTTGATCGCTCGCGGCGCAGCCAAGCCGGTGCGCGGTCGCCAACCGATCCACGAGGTCGAGGCCGATCGGTTGATCGCGTGGCAGCTGTACTGGCGCGGCGAGAACTTCTGGTCGGGTGACGAGATCTGGGGGTGGTTGCCCGAACAGCACACCGCGCTGATGAAGACCGACAACGTCGACTTCCTCAAGTACCTGAACGACCGCCACATCTCGCCACTCGGTCGCCGCGTATTCCTGATCAGCGAGGCCGGACGCGCGCAAAGCGTGAAATCGATGTTGCCGACGCAGCGCGCACGCGACAGCTTTGAAGTGATCGACACGACGAGCAACAAGTTCGCGATCGTCGCGTTCTACCTGTAGCCCGTTCGGGTAGGCCCGTGTGCGCACGGTTGGTTGAAACCGACCTCGGCCAGCAGTGTCAAACGGTTAGATCGATGGTTCAGCTGGCGCGTGGAATGTTGATGCTATCCTCAGCCGTTAGCTGTCGGAACTAGCGGGAAAATGGCGCAACCCCTCGATACGTCCGCCGATACCTCTGCAATCCACCGGCTGCTCGGCCGAGCCCGGTTGCGGATCCGCAGCCAGTGGGCGCTCGAAGGCGCAACCACCGCTGCGATCCTCGCGGCAGCGGTCGCGCTGGTCGCGATCTTCCTCGTTCGACTCGAAGTGATCTCGACTCCCGCCGCGATCGGCGCCCTGCTGGTCGCGCTCGGGATCGTCGTCGGTGGCGCGGTGCTCGCCGCGAGTCGCAAGCTCGACGACGAGCTCGTCGCGCGCCGCATCGATCGCGCATCGAACCTCGCTGATCGGCTGTCGACCGCGATCGCGTTCTCGCGCCTGCCGAGCGAGCCCGCGGCCGACGCAGACGAGACCAGCCGCGACTTGATGAACGCGGCGATCCGCGACGGCGTCCGCGCCGCCGGCAAAGCCGATGTCGCCGCTGCCACGCCGTTCGTCGCACCGACCGATCTGCGCGCCGCGCTCGGCTTCATCGCGGTCTCGGCGCTCGCGGCCGGCCTGATACTGCCGCGTCCGGATCGCTCGCCGCACATGTATCGCGCGACTCCGGATCACGCGCCACCGGGCGCCGACGTCGTGCTCGAGGGCGTGCATCTCGGCAATCGGGTCAAGCCGCAGCTCGCCCTCGGCACACGCAAGATCGAGGTCACGACCTGGGACGACGACTCGGTCCACGCGGTCATCCCCGCGAACGCGGCGTTTGGCGACACCACGCTGGTCGCGACGGTCGGCGAGCAACCGCTCGAGGCGATCAAGTTCACGGTCGTCGATCCGAAAGACTCGACGTTCCACAAGAAAGACGCGGTCGAGATCGATCCCGACGAGCGCGCCTACATCGAGTCGATCATCGCCGAGCTGCACAACGTCGCGCAGCGCGACAAAGTACCGGAGCTCGAAGACTTCGCGAAGAAGGTCGAGCAGCTGCTCAAGCAAGCGGAGAACGGCGAGATCACGAAAGAGAAGATGCTCGAAGCGCTCGCGCAGGCCGAGGACGCGCTCAACAAGCAAGCGGAGCCGAATCAGCCCGAGGTCGACAAGAAGCTCGGCGACATGGGGCAAGAGCTGAAGAAGGACGCGCTGACCAAGGATCTCGGCGACGCGCTGCAGAAGAAGGATCTCGAGAAAGCCAAGCAGGAGCTCGAGAAGCTCGCCGAGAAGCTCGATCAGAAGGAGCTCACCGAGCAGCAGAAGGAAGAGCTCGGCAAGAAGCTCGACGATGTCGCGAAGCAAATGGAAAAGCAGGACAAGCAGCAGGACGACAAGCACGACCAACAGGCCGAGAAGCTGCGCGAAGAGATCCGCCGGCTCGAACAGCAGAAAGACAAAGCGAAGAACGAGCGCGAGCGCCAAGAGACTCAGCGCCGGCTCGACGAGAAACGCGAGGAGCTGAAGAAGCTCGAGAAGGATCAGCAGGACAAGGACCA
>CAZDGY010001012.1:0-2640 GCA_964504685.1 uncultured Kofleriaceae bacterium
GCGGTGGCCGCCTGCGCCGCCGCCGGCGAGGTCGAAGCCGCCGCGTCACGGGCGCCCGCGATCGTCGATGCGGCACGCCAGTTACGCCGCCCCGAGGTCGTCGCGTATCTCGACGGCGTGCTCGCGGACCTCGCGGTCGGCCAAGCGCGCGACGCCGCGGTCGAGGCGTGTGCTCTCGCAGCAGAGAGCGCGCAGGCGCTCGGGAATACGCCGGTCGCGCGGGACCTGATCGTCCAAGCGCGGTTGCGCCAGGTCCGAGCTACCGACGACCCGCTCGATCGGGCGCGCCATCTCGAAGCGGGAATCGAGCTCGCTCTCACGCTCGAGCCGGCGCGCGCGGGTGCCCGGCTCGGCGCTTTGTTGGTCGGGCTCGTCGAGGATGCCGAGCGGGTCCAAGCGTTGCCCGAGCGCGGCGAGCTCGAGCGGCTCGCGAAAGCGATCGAAAATCTCGGCGACGGCGAGCTGTCGGCGATGGCGGCGGCCGTGCTCGCCGCGGTGTAGAATATTGGCGGTGGTTACCTCGGCGGATCCGCGCGTCGGCTACGACGACCCGAGCCAACACCTCGCCGACCTCAGCGAGTTGTTCGCGCGCATGGTCGACCGGATGGTCCAGCTCAAGCAACGCGCTCCGCGCGGCGCTGCGGTGCTCGCCGAGCACGATCGCGCGAAGCTGGTCGCCGACGATCCAGATCTCGCCGCGCTCGATACCGCGATCGTCGACCATGGCAAGCAGATCACCGCGCGCGCTCGGTTCGCACGGCGGCTCGGCGTCGCGCTGCCGCTCGAGATCCTGCGCGAGCGATTCGCGCTCGCCCCGATCGATATCGATCTGCTCGGCGCGCTAGCGACGATCGAGCGCGGCACCGCGTTCAATCCCTACACGATCGGCAAGAACGAGCCGCTGCAGACCGACGTCGCGTTTCTCGTCGCGTTGCTCGCGAACAGCGACACGGTCTTGCCCGGCGACGTCCGGCTGCGGTTCTCTGCCGACGCGCCGTTGATCTCGCACGGCTTGATCGAGCTGTCAGCCGCGACCGGCTGGGCGGTCGATCCGCCGCTCGTCTACAAGCGCGTGCGGATCAGCGATCGCGTGCTCGAGTTCATCGAGGGTGCGGCCGAACCGCCGCCGTCGATCCTCGGCGCCGCCGCGCGATTTGTCGCACAGCCGCTGCCGGCCTCGGACGTACTGCTGCCCGATCCGACGTTGATCGATCAAGTCGCGCGCGCTCTCTCGCGGCCCGATCAGATCGTCGAGGTCGTCGGCGCGTTCGGCGTCGGTCGTAAAGCGGTCGTCGGCGCTGCGGCGCGTCAGCTCGGCCGGCCGGTGCTGATCATCGATCTCGCCGAGCTGCCGGTCGATGCGCGCGCACTCGAAGCCGCGCTCCGCCCGCTCGTGCGCGAGGCCCATCTGCAAGACGCGGTGCTCGTGCTCGACAACGCCCACGAGTACGCGAGCGCCGAGGGCCAAGGCTGGATCGTGCCGCGGCTCACCGACCAGCTCCGCAAGATCCGCACGCCGCTCGCGGTCACGGTCGAGCGCTCGCCCTCGTGGATCGCGCGCACCGGGCGCGTGTCGATGCGCTTCGACGTGCCGTTCCCGAGCGCCGAAGTGCAGCGCCGACTATGGGTACGGCACCTGCCGCCGGGCTTGCGGCTCGCGCCCGACTTGTCACTCGAAGCGTTGGTGAAGCGCTACTCCGCGACCGGCGCCGGCATCAAGGAGGCGAGCGAAGAGCTCGGCCGGCTCGACGTCGTGCATCAGCGCGGCGGCGTCGTGACCGAAGCGTATCTGATCGACGTCGTGCGCAGCCGGCTCGCGCATCGGCTCAGCGCGCTCGCGACCGCGGTGCGGACGACGCTCGAGTGGACCGACGTGATCTTGCCCGACGAGGTGCTGTCACCGGTGTTCGAGTTCCTCAACTACGCCGCACACCGCGCGAAGATCTTCAGCGAGTGGGGCTTCGATCGCAAGCTGCCGTACGGGCGCGGCCTATCCGCGCTGTTCGCCGGTCCGCCGGGCACGGGCAAGACGATGATCTGCTCGCTGCTCGCGAAAGAGCTCGGCCTCGAGCTGTATCGCATCGATCTCTCGCAGGTCGTCAACAAGTACATCGGCGAGACCGAGAAGAACCTCGGGCGGGTGTTCGACGAAGCGGCGCGCGGACAAGTCATGCTGCTGTTCGACGAAGCCGACTCGTTGTTCGCGAAGCGCACCGAGGTCAAGTCGAGCCATGATCGCTACGCGAACCTCGAAGTGAACTACTTGCTGCAGCGGATGGAGTCGCACGAAGGCGTCGTCGTCATGACGACGAACAGCGAGACCGCGATCGATCCGGCGTTCCGCCGCCGCATTCGGTTTCGCATCCGGTTCCCGGCGCCCGACGAAGCTCAGCGCCTGCAGCTGTGGCACGGCATGATGCCGAAGGAGGCGCAGGTCGCTCCGAACCTCGACCTCAAGGCGATCGCGCGCAAGTTCCCGCTGTCGGGCGGCAACATCATGAACGCGTTGATCCGCGCCGCGACCGCCGCGCAAGCCGACGGCGGAGCGATCCAGCAGCATCACCTGCACCGCGCCGCCGAGCTCGAGTACGCCGAGATGGGATTCTTGGCGTGACGTCTGCGTTGACGTCGCGCGCCGCG
>CAZDGY010001013.1:0-2631 GCA_964504685.1 uncultured Kofleriaceae bacterium
GCCTGCGCAAATTTTTGGCCCGAGGAGCCGCTGCGATGAGCGAGCTGACCCTGTACGGCGAGTCCGATTGGGTGAGCCCGTGGGTGTTTCATGTCCTGGTCGCGCTCGAGGAGCTCGGCGTTCGGTACAAGCTCGAAACGCCGCCGCTGCCCCTACCGGCGGATCGCAAAGCCCAGCTGCAGCGACGCGGCGGATTCGGCAAGGTGCCGATGCTCGTCCACGGCGAGGTCTGGCTGTCGGAGTCGTCCGCGATCTCCGAGTACCTCGCGGAGCAGTTCGCGCCGCCGAAGTATCCGCGGCTGTTGCCGGAGCGCTCCGATCAACGAGCGCGCGCGCGGCAGGTGATGTCATTCATGCGAACGTCGCTGTTCGGCTTGCGCGAAGATCGCCCGACGTCGTCGGTGTTCGGCCGTCCCGATCCGCGCCCGCTGTCCGACAAGGCCAAGGCCGATGCCGCCGAGCTCGTGCGGATCGCGAGTCACTTCGTCGCGCCGGGCAAGACGCAGATGTTCGACACGTGGAGCGTCGCCGACGCCGACCTGGGCCTCGGGCTCATGCGCCTCGTCGCGAACAGCGATCCGGTGCCGAGCCACTTGCTCGACTATGCGCTCGCGCAATGGGGCCGGCGCTCGGTCGCGAAGTACCTGTCGTACCAACCGACGACGCGTTAGTCGCTCTACTCGATCACCGGCGCGACCGTTGTCACCGCGGCGCCCCACCACGTCGGGCCGTTGCCGGATACGAGCGTGCCGGCGCCGGTCGCCGGATCGATCAGGATGAAGTCGCCGCCGTTCGTAAAGCCGTAGACCTTGTTCTTCCAGTAGGCGAGGCCCCAGATCTCGCCGTAACCGGTGTCGCTGCCGATCGTCGTTGCCGAGAACGAGACGGGCGCGAGGCGTGCGAGCTCGTCGTTCGAGCTACCGGTCACGGTTTGCACCGTGCCGAAGCCATCCACCGCGACGAGATCGCCGCTCGACGCGAACGCGCTGCCCATGTTGCCGACCTGCGTCGCGGCGCCCGTCATCGGATCGATGCGGAACACGATGCCATCGGCGTTGCGGGTCGCGATCAACACGTCGTCGCCGGTCTCGCCGAGCATCGCCGCGGGCACGAACGACAAGCCGTTGAACGTGCCGTCGAGGCTGCCCGATAGCAAGGTCGTCTGCGCGGTGTCGGGATCGACCTTGTAGACCGCGGTGAACGACACGCCGATCATGTTGCCGTTCTTGTCGATCGCCAGGTCG
Organism: uncultured Kofleriaceae bacterium; assembly: GCA_964504685.1. Lineage (GTDB taxonomy): Bacteria > Myxococcota_A > Polyangia > Haliangiales > Haliangiaceae > JABFXX01. The sequence goes on from CAZDGY010001013.1 coordinate 1,245, forward strand.
GTCATCTGATCGGGCACGATCACGAGCGGCCAGCCGAACGCGCCGACCTCGGTGATCGCGAGCGAATCGGGATCGATGCGATATAGCGTCGAATCGGTGTGCGCGTAGACGTAGGTCTGGCCGGAGTTGCCGGCATCGCCGCCTGCGGTGTTGGCGTCCTGACCGCCGCCGCCACCGCCACCGCCACCGCCGCCACCCCCGCCATCGCGCGCGCTCGGTCCACATGCAGTGATTGCGAGCACGAGCAAGGCGATCGCGGGCTTCATCGCGGCGGACGATACTCCGCTGCGATCGCGATGAGAAGCGCTCAGTTCGCCCGGCCGAGAGGCTACGGCGTGTACGTCTCGCCGAGCGAGTCGCTGGCCGCGGCGAGCCCGGCGCGTCGCACGATCGAAGCGACCGGCATCGTCGGCGATAATTGCAGCGCGATGATCGCATCGCGCGACACCGCGATCACACCGGCGCTGCCGCCGGTCGTGCGCTGGAGGTCGCCGAGTGCATCGGTTGTAGCGGGGCGCAGCGCCACACCATCGGCGACCCGGGCCGCGATCCCGCGTGCGAGCGCGACCCGAAGCACGGCTTCGCCATCGCCGGTTGCCGAGATCGCGGCGTAGCGATCGGCCCACGTCCCTGCGCCCGCGATCGGCGAGTCGCCGATCCGACCGGGGCGTTTGCCCGCGATGCCGCCGGTCGACGTCGCGGCAGCGAGCCGGCCATCGCGATCGCGCGCGACCGCCCCGACCGTGCCACCGGATTTCGCGCGCGCTCCGGCGAGAACGTCGCGCAACCGAGCGCGCGCTCGATCGGTCACGAGCGCGCCCGGAGCAGCGGGCTCGATTCCGACCTCGGCAGCGAACCGCCATGCCGCCGGGCCGGCGAGCAGCACATGCTCACCGGCATCGAGCACCGCGCGAGCAAGCGCGATCGCGCGACCGAGATCTGGCACCGCACCGACCGCGCCGACGCGTTGATCGTGGCCGTCCATCACTGCGGCATCGGTCTCGACCGTGCCGTCGCGAGTGAGCGCCGCGCCCGTGCCGGCGTTGTACTCGGGGTCATCTTCGAGCACGCGGACCGCCGCGACGACGGCATCGAGCGCCGAGCCGCCGGCTGCGAGGATCGCGTCACCCGCTGCAGCGGCGGCTCGCACGCCGGCGCGCAACCGATCGTGACGATCGGGAGAGCTATCCCCGGCTCCGCCGTGGACGACGATCGCAGTCATGGCGCGTCCGCCGCGCAGCGGAACCCGATGATCACGTGACGCACCGCTTTGCCACGACCATGGCGCGCGGCACCGCGGCCGAGCCCGCCGTAGTCGTCCCACGCCGAGCCTTTTACGGTCATCTCGCCGTCTCCGCCGTTGGCTGCGCTACGCGTCGGGCGTTCG
>CAZDGY010001014.1:0-2608 GCA_964504685.1 uncultured Kofleriaceae bacterium
TGCCGCTGTCACTCGCGACCGGTTTCTACTTGCTGCGCAGCCCACAACTGCCGCGCACCCACGAGCTCCGAGTCACCGCGTCCGGCGGCGTGCGGCGGATCGATGTCGTGCTCGGCGAGCGGACCGAGCTCCCCGCGTTGATCGCGGGCGATCAGCTGCTCACGCTCGTCAACCCGACGTCGCGCGAGTTGCTCGTGCGGGTCGAGCGAGCCGGCGATCGCGTTCATGCATTGTCGGCGGCGCGCGTGATGGCGTGCGCGTCGTTTCGCGAGCTGTTCCCCGATCAGGCGCTCGCGCCCGGTCGATTGATGGCGGTGACGCAAGCGACGCTCGTCGTCGCGCAGATCACCGATGCGCGGACGTTGTTCGACGAGCTCGGCGACGCGAAGGCCTTTCCGGTCGCGGCGCAGTTCTTCGCGCAGGTCTCGCAGCTCGCCCGCGAATATGGCGGCTCGTTGATCAAGACGTTTGGCGGTCTGGCGATCGCGGCGTTCGAGCGCGCCGGTGCGGCGACCGACTTCGCGCTCGCGCTGCCGCAAGCGTTGGGGCGAAATCCGCTCACCGAGACCGTCGCGTGCAGCATCGCGATCCACCGCGGACCGATGATGGCGCTGACCCAAGGTGGGCGGCTCGACTACTTCGGCCAGAACGTCGAGCACGTGCTCGCGATCGCGGCCGCGACCGAGCCCGGCGTGATCGCGTTGTCTGCCGCGGTATGCCGGGATGCGACGGTCGCGGAGCGGCTCGAGGGTGTCGCCGACAAGATCGGCATCGCGTCGTTTGGCACCGAGTGGGTGCTGCGGCTGCGGGCACGCAGAGCGTTGGCTTCGTAGATCGAATAGGCCGCAGCTCCAACGCGTTACAACCGAGTGATTCGCAGGATCCTCGGCGGCATCGGCGCGGGCTTGCTCGCGAGCGTCGCGTTCGTCGTGGTCGCCGGGCTAGCGCGCGGCAACGCGCGGGTCGCGACCCGGCTCGTGGCCGAGGATCCGAGCGCTACGCTGCGTCGGATCGCGATTCACTACGCGCCGAATGCCGACCCGGTCGCGCTCGGTGTATGGCGCCAACTGTTTGCCGTGCTGCCGGCGCAAGTCGAAGTCGACGTCGAGGTCGCTGCGGCCGGCGACTTCCAGCGGCTGCTCGCGAAGCTGCGTACGGTCGGCACGCCGCATCTCGAGCGATTTCGCGCAGTGCTCGTCGGCCGCCAGATCACGACGTGGTCGCGCGATCGCTACGCTGCGCTGGTCGACGACCACGGCGGCGGCAACATCCTCGCGCCGCCGAAGGTCGAGACGCCGTTTGCATCGCGCGCCGGCGACGGTGAATCGCCATACGCGATCGCGCGCGCTCTCTACGGCCACGAGCCGATGATCGCGAACATCGCGTTCGAAGGCGGCGACCTCGCTGCGACGCCGCGCTACGTGTTCGCCGACGTCAACCTGACCGCGCGCAACGTGGGTCGTGGCGACGCCGATCGCGCGACGATCGAACGCGAGCTCCGCCGCCGGTTCTCGCAAGAGATCGTGTGGCTCGGCGATGAGGTCGGGGACGTCCCGCGCCATCACATCATGATGTACATGATGCCGCTCGACGATCACACGGTCGCCGTCGGTGACGTGCGCGCCGGCATGCACCTGCTCGGCACCCCACCGGCCGAGCTCGCGCTCGATGATGTCGACACCCAGGCGCGGCGTTTCGATCACGCCGCCGAGCTGCTCGCCGCGCGCGGCTTTCACGTCGTGCGCGTGCCGGCGCTCGTGCTCGCCGGTGGCGGCTCGTTCGTCACGTATACGAACGCGTTGTTCGATCGCCACGGCGACCGACGGGTCGTCTATCTCCCGACCTACGCGTTGCCTGCACTCGACACCGCCGCGATCCAATTCTACGAAGCCCAAGGCTTCGAGGTTCACCCCATCGATGTCTCGCCGATCTTCCGGTTGAATGGCTCACTTGGCTGCCTGGTGAACGTGCTCGCTCGCTTCGCGCAATAACCGGCGAACGCCGCGCGTTGGCCGAACATGTCCCGGCATGTCGCACTAAGCGCGTTCCTCGTCACCGTCGCGATCGCCGTGCCCGCCGGTTGGCGTGCGCTCGACGCCGACATCCAGTCCGACGGTCCAGCGCTGCGCCCCGAGCGTCAGACGCTCGAGCTCGACGACGCCTCGGTCACCGTCGATCTCGATCGCGGCGCGATGCGCTCGGGCGATACCGCGACCGTGACGTTGGTCGCGAGCGCCGAGACCGCGCACGAGGTCACGGTCGACGTCACCGCGCTGCAAGACATGGGCTACGGCGGCGAGCGCGTCCAGAATCCGCCGATGCAGGTCGGCGACAAGACGATCAGGCTGCACGCGCAACCCGGCGGCGGCCCACCGGCGATCGCGAGCTTCAAGCTCGGCAAGCACAAAGCACCGCTCGGCAACCTCGAGTGGATCGACTTTCGAGTCAGCGAGCACGGCCATCACAAGGGCGACAGCGCGGCCGCAGTGCTCGGGCTCGCGACGTGGAGCGGCAACTCGTTCGATGCGACGCTCGAACCGCCCGCGTCGATCCCGAGTGAGGGCCCGTTCACCGTCGCGTTGCGGATCAAGAACACGACGAAGAAGCC
>CAZDGY010001015.1:0-2607 GCA_964504685.1 uncultured Kofleriaceae bacterium
ATGGCCTCACGACCGACCGCGACGACAAGCGCCACATCGGGATCCGCGAGCAGGCGGTCGACGATCGCGGCGCCAAGCGGAGCGGTCGCGCCGGTGACGAGGACCCTCATCGGAAGATGCCTCGGCGCACGTCGCGCAAGTCCTTGATCTCGAGCTCGAGCATCGCGCGAGCGCGCGTCGCCACTGCGTTCACGATCACCGGATCTTCAGCGTCGGTGGCGAGGTAGCCGTGATCGAGATGAAGCGGAGCGCCGTACCTGATGTGGTAGTGCGCGGGGAGCGGCAACGGCCACGCCGGAATGGGGATGTAAGGCGCTCCGAACCAGTGAACCCCGAGCTTCATCGCGAGCGGCCAGCTCTCCTCGGCGCCGACGATCGCGACCGGGATCACCGGCGCGCGGTAGCGGATCGCGAGCTCGGCGAAGCCAACGCTCCATGCCTGAATCTGGTAGCGATCGCGAAACCGCTTCGCCGGTCCAGCGACCCCCTCGGGGAAGATCACGATCAACTCGCCGCGGGCGAGCATGCGAGCAACGTTCGCGACCGTCCCGCTCACCGCGCCACAGCGCGAAAGCATCGTGCCGACGATCGGCAATCGCGCGACGAAGTGATCCGCGATCGCGCGCGGGATCCGCGGTGGCTTCATCCGACGAAGGACGTCGAAGCACAACATCGCCGCGTCGGCGGGCAAGACCCCGCTGTGGTTCGCGATCAGGATCGCGGGGCCTTCGGTCGGGACACGCTCGATTCCTTCTGACTCGACGCGGAAGTAGCGATCGTAGATCGGCGCGCCGATCTCGAGCATTCGCTCGAGCGTCGGAGGGTGTAGGCCGAACACGTCGTACCCGCAGCCCTCGTCGTGGAACGGCGCCGGTCGTGTCTCCATGCACGGCCATGTGTGCATCTGTCGCGCCAGCCCCGACCGGCTGGTGGCGAAAGCGGTCGAGTCGATCGTGCAAGAAATACCTGTGATCACGATGCGCGAGCAGAATTTGCGCGTTCCGACGCGCGCTCGCTCTCGTCAGCGACCCGCGCCGGCCGAGCTGACATCGTAGCTATTCCTCGTGCGACTCGGCCCGAGCAGCTTGAGCATCGCGCGCGCGTTGCGGACTGCTTGGAGCGTGACCGGGTCGTGGACCGCGCGCGTACGCTCGATCGCGGCGCGGTCGATCCCTTCGAACGCGAGTCGAGCGGCGATCAACGCATGAGCGAGCATGGGCTCGAGCTCCCGGCGGAGCTCGGCCGAATTCGGCGTCGTCGTCGAGATCGAGGCCCGCGCTCGCGTGACGAGTCCGAGCTCGGACATGCCGATCTGAGACGCCGCGCGGATCGCTACGTCGTCCGGTGCGAATTGAACCATCACGAGATCGAGTTGCAGCGCCGGTGCAATCCGCCGCTCGAGCTGCTCGACCATCAACCCCAGCTCGTCGGGATAATCGACCTGCAGGATTGCAGTGTCTTGCGAGCACCCGGCGACCGACAGCATCTGGTTCCAGAACGTCGCGATCGAGTGCTCGAGATCGAGGTGGCACACATCGGCCACCGTAGCCGGCGCAGCAGCGCTCGAACCAGCGGTCAACAACACGGCTGCGATCAGGGATGTCGAGATCATGGGAACCCCGGTTGCAACAACGGGGCCTGGTCGAGATCTCGCTTCGCGGGTTGCGCCGAAATCCCCAAGACGTCCCCTAGCTGGAGCTACTACGGTGAGCTTCGAGGATGCCCAGCCGGTGGACAGGCATTCGGCTCGCGTTAACTCGAAGGAACTATCGGTTGTTCGTGGCCGGGCAGCTCGTCTCGCTGCTCGGGACGTGGACGCAAGCGGTCGCACAGGCGTGGCTCGTATACCGGTTGACCGACTCGGCGTTGTGGCTCGGCATCGTCGTGGTCTGCCAGCAGGTGCCGATCGTGTTCTTGGCGTCGGTGGGCGGCTCTCTCGCCGATCGATATCGTCGCCGCACGATCCTGGTCGCTACGCAGACCGCGGCGATGGTGCTCGCGTTCGCGCTATCCGGCCTCGCGCTGAGCGGAACGATCCGGTTGGCGCACGTGATCGTGCTGGCCATGTTGTCGGGCGTCGTCAACGCGGTGGACATCCCGACTCGACAATCCTTCGTGATCGAGATGGTCGGCCGAGACGGACTGATGACCGCCGTCGCGCTCAACTCTTCGATGGCGATGTGCGCGGCCAGTCTCGGTCCGGTGCTCGGCGGATTCGGAGTGAGAGCGTTCGGCGAGGGCTGGTGCTTCTTCGCGAACGGCGTGAGCTTCGCCGCGGTGATCTCCGGGTTGCTCGCGATGCGTGACCTGCCGGTGCGGGCTACGGCGCGATCGACCGAGTCGCTCGCAGCGCGCATCGCGGTCGGGTTTCGCTTCGTGCGTGAACATGATCGCGTACGCACGCTGCTCGTCTTGCTCGCGATCACCGCGCTCGCAGGGTTGCCGTACGGGACGCTGTTCCCGGTGTTCGCGTCCGATGTGTTTGACGGCGACGCCCGCGCGCTCGGTGGTTTGACCGCGGCGGCGGGCCTCGGTGCGTTGCTAGGCGCGGTGGCGTTGGCGATGCGCAGGAGCGGAGCGGGCACCTACCGCTGGGTCGACATCGCC
>CAZDGY010001016.1:0-2606 GCA_964504685.1 uncultured Kofleriaceae bacterium
AGCCGAGTCACGGTGCGGCCTATCCGCCGACCTGGCTGGCGGCGACGCCGTTCGCACTTGACCTCGTGCTCGTGCTGCACATGGTGTGGGCAGCGCTCGGCGCGGCGTTGTGGGCGCGGCGCCTCGGCGCGCGTGAGCCCGGCGCGCTCGTCGCCGGGATCTTGCTCGTGACGACCGGCGTGCTCGTGAGCGCGGCGGTGCGCGGTGCGTTGCCGGCGCTCGCTCACGTGCCGTGGGTCGGCGCGCTCGCGCTCGGGCTCGCACAGGCCACGGATCGGCGACAGCGAGCTCGAGCGGCGGCGCTGCTCGGCATCGCGATCGGGGCGATCGGCTTAGCCGGCGAGCTCGGCGTGTTGGTCGACGCGGTCGTGCTCGCCGTGCTCGTCGCGGCACCGGCGCGCAAGGTGGTCGAGGCGCGCGCGGCGAGCTGGCGCGCGATCGCGGTCGCGCTCGGCGGCGGTCTGGCGATCGCAGCGGCCCAGTGGCTGCCCGCGTTGCTCGCCGTCGGCGGCGAGACCGGAGCGCGCGTCCACGCGATGCCGCTCGCGCGGATCGTCGAGCTCGTCGTCGCCGGTGGCGCGACGACTCCCGGTGGCTGGGCGCCATCGCTGTTCATCGGGGCGCCGTTGCTGGCGTTGGCTGCGATCGGGCGCGTGCCGCGGCGGATCGCAGGCGCGATGATCGTCGGAGTCGGACTCGCGCTCGTTATCGGGCGAGGATCGGCGGGCTGGCCGGCGTGGTGTGGCGCACCGGAGCTCCAACTCGGCGTCGTCGCGGCGATCGCGGCGCCGTACGCGGCCTCGGGGATCGATGCGTTGTTGCGCGGCGACCGGCGGGCGCGGGTCGCGATGCTGCTCGCCGCCGGGGTCACCGCGCTCGGCGTCGCGGCACTCGCGGTATGGCGCGCGACCCATACGCTGGTCCCCGACGGCCTCGATCGCGCGTTGGTCGTCGGCGTGCTCGGAGTCGTCGCGATGGCGGGCGCGGCGGTGTGCGCGTGGCGAGCGCCGGGCAAGCTGGCGGTCGTCGTGCTCGCGCTCGTCGCGGCCCCGAGTGTCGGTGCGGTGCCACAAGTCGCGCCTGTCGTCGATCGCTCTGAGGTTGTCGATCCGCCGGCGTGGGCAGACGCTGCGATCCGTGCGACCCACGCGCCGCGCCGGCTGTTTCGCCCGGCGACGCTGACCCCGCATGACGAGTCGCTCGACGAAGCGCTCGCGACCCTATCCGGCGCGTCGGGCTCGACGTGGGGACTGACGTCGGTGCGCCACGATGATCCGGCGCGACCGCCGATCTTCGATCGGATGTGGATCGAGTCGTCGCACGAGCCCGGTGGCTTTCTCGATCGCTACGGCATCGAGCTGTCGATCCTGCCGCGGATGGTCGTCGAGCGAATCGAGCAAGGCCAACCCAAGTCCGGTACGCCTGGGTTCGCCGAGCTCGGCCGACATGACGCGTCGTCGCTCGTCACGATCCCGGTCGCGCCGGCCGCTTCGGTCATGGTCGGCTATCGCTGGGCGAGCGATGACGCCGCGGCGTTCGCTCTGCTATTTCCGATCGGCGGCGGCACGAACGTTCCACGCGGCTCGGTCGTGCTCGCCGGCAAAGGCGAACCGCACGATGGCACTCGCGCACCGCTGCCGTGCGAGATCGACGCGTGGAACGCCGGTGATATCGAGCTCGCGTGCGAGTCGCAGGTCGATGGCTACGCGGTCGTGTCGTCGACCGCGATCGCCGGCTGGACGGTCGACATCGATGGCGCGCCTGCGCATTGGATCGTCGCCGACGTGATTCGCCGCGCGGTTGCGATGCCGGCTGGCGACCATCGCGTGCACTGGCACTACAAGGTACCGGGGATCGCTGCGGGTGCGACGTTCGCGCTCGTCGGGCTCGCCGGGCTCGCTGCGTTCGCGGCCCTCGCGGGCTTTGGCGCGGCTCGCCCGCGACCGCGTGGTAGCGTCGCGTCGTGACGACGTCGCCCCAGCTCGCGCCTGCGCTCGCTGCGGTGTCGCGCCGGATGACCGAGCTATGGCCGTTGCTCGAGGCCTGGGTCGACATCAACTCGCACACCGGCAATCACGCCGGTTGCAACCGGATGGCCGACGAGCTGACCCGCGCGTTCGCGTTGCCCGGGATCACGGTTCGGCGGATCGCCGGCGACGGGTCGGGCGATCACCTCGCGTTCACGACCACGGCGTGGGGCTCGCGGCCCGGCACCGCGCTCGTCGGTCACCACGACACGGTGTTTCCGCCCGGCTCGTTCGAAGGCTTTCGCCGCGACGATCTCAACGTCTATGGCCCCGGCGTGCTCGATATGAAAGGCGGCGTGGCGATCGTGCGCACCGCACTCGCCGCGCTCGCTGACGTCGGGGCGCTCGCCGCGCTGCCGATCGCGGTGATCTCGGTCGCCGACGAGGAGACCGGCTCGGTCGACGGCCGCCGCGTGATCGCAGAGCTCGCGCGCGATGCGAACGCCGGCTTGGTGTTCGAGGCCGGGCGGATGACCGACGCGATCGTCACGCGCCGCAAAGGCACCGGCAAGCTCGTCGTGACCGCCCACGGCAAGCCCGCGCACGCCGGCAACGATCTCAGCCTCGGGATCAACATCC
>CAZDGY010001017.1:0-2598 GCA_964504685.1 uncultured Kofleriaceae bacterium
TGTTGTTGACCTCGGCGATCACGGTGTCGAGTACGCCGGCCCGGTCGTAGTTGAGGAAGAAGCTGACCGGGTTGAATACGTAGCCGAACGTGCGCAAGTTCGTGACCAGCCGCGTGGTGTGAGGCACGGGTAAGCCGTTCGCTGCGCAGATACCGGCAAGCGAGGCGCGCAAATCGTCGGTCGTGCCATCGCCGTAGTCGCGTTCGCGAAAGCCGAACGGCGTCCGGCCGGCGCGCGAGAACAGCCGAAGCTCGCGATCGAGCTCGGGCAACTCGTCGAGATCGAGCGCGGCGACGTAAACGTTGTAGCGAAACGCGCGGCGGGCGAGCGCGTCGTGGCGCGCGTGCATCACCTCGCCGCGATAGAGCGCGGAGTGCGTCATCCGTGCCTGTCGTCGGCGATCGCGCGCGTCGCGGCCGCGATGCCGCTGCGGATGCCGTCCTCGTGAAAGCCGAAGCCGAGATGCGCGCCGGCGTAGTACGTCCGCGACCCGCGTCCGGCGTTCGGCAGCAGCGATTGCGCGGCGAGCGCGCCCGCATCGAACTGCGGATGATCGAATGTCGTCTCGTGGATCGGATCCGCGATCGGCCGGCGCGGGTTGAGCGTCACGAGGTACGGTGCGTCGGGCAGGCCCTGGAGTCGCGTCATCGAATACGTCACGGCGACTTGCGCGGTGTCGGGATCGGCGACGTAGTTCCACGCGGCGTGAGCGGCGGCGCGGCGCGGCAGCAAGCTGCGGTCGCGGTGTAGCACCGTGTGGTTGCGGCTGTAGCGAAATGCGGCGAGCGCGTCGTGCTCGCGTTCGGTCGGAGCCGCGAGCAGGGTCAGCGCGGTGTCCGCGTGGGTCGCGATCACGATGCGATCGTAGCGATGCTCGCGGCCGCGAGCGACGACTGTCACGCCGCGCGCGTCGCGCGCGATCGTCGTCACCGGCGCCGCAGTGTGCAGCGCGAATCGGCCGGTCGCGCGCAGCACCGCGAGCAACGCGGTCACGTACCTGCGGCTGCCGCCGACGATCGTGTGCCAAGCCAGTGGCCGCAACGGCCGCAACATCCCGTGCTGATCGAGAAATGCGAGGTATGTCGCGGCGGGAAACCCAGCGACGTGCTCCGGCGCGATCGACCAGAGCGCGGCGGCGAGCGGCACGATGAATCGGTCGCGCACGTCGGCGGGTACGCAAGCGCGCTCGAGGTAGTCACCCAGCTCGCCGGTCGCGCTGCCGGTCGCGAGGTCCGTACGTGCGCGCTCGAGAAACCGCACGACCTCGACGAGAAATCGCCAGTGCCGCGGATCGAGTAGCCGGCGCCGGTCGGCGAACACCGCGGACAGACTCTCGCTGCCCCACTCGAAGTCCTCACCCGGCAGCGACACCGAAAACGACATCGTCGTCGGTCGGGTCTCGATTCCGAGCTCGCCGAGCAGCGCAAACAATCGCGGATAACGCTCGCGGTTGCAGACGATGAAACCCATGTCGATCGCGTATCCGTCGGCATCGACCGTGTACACATGGCCGCCCGGGCTGCCCGCCGCCTCGAACATTTCGACGTCGTGCTCGCGGAGCGCGCTCGCCGCCGCGAGCCCAGCCGAGCCGGCCCCGATGATCGCGACTCGCACGGGGGACGGTGTAACTTTTGTCAACCGTCGCCTGCAAGCGCCCCGAACGATCTCGCAGTCTTAACTGGGGACGGTGTTCACTTTGTCAACCGACGCCGATCCGGGCGACGCTCTCGCGGTGACCGCGCGCGCGTTCGATCTCGCTGGACATCCCGGTCTGCTGCTCCGGCCGCGAGGCGCACGCGCGCTCTATCTGTTCGCGCACGGCGCCGGCGCCGGGATGCGCCACCCGTTCATGGCGGGGCTGTCCGAGGCGCTCGCCGAGCGCGGCATCGCGACGCTGCGCTGGGAGTTGCCGTTCATGGCGCGCGGAGGTAGACGCGTCGATTCGCCCGCGGTGAGCGAAGCGGCGGTGCGGCAGGCGTGGCTGGCGGCGCCGAAACAACTGCCGATCTTCGCCGGCGGCAAATCGTTCGGCGGCCGGATGACTTCGCGCGCCCACGCAGCCGAACCGCTGCCCGGGTTGCGCGGTCTCATCTTCGTCGGCTTTCCACTCCATCCGGATGGCAAACCCGCGATCGAACGCGCCGAGCATCTCTCGCTCGCCGCCGGCCCGATGCTGTTCGTCCAGGGCAGCCGCGATGCGCTCGCCGAGCCGCGCTTGTTGCGCCCGGTGATCGATGCGCTTGGCTCGCGGGCGACGCTGCACGAGCTCGCCGGCGCCGATCATGGCTTCACGCGCGTGAAGCTCGCCGAGATCGCCGATCCGATCGCTACGTGGATCGATCGCGTCTTGACACCGGATCGACCGCGGCGATGATGGCGGCGTGTGGACGAACTACTCGGCGAGACACGCGGCGCAGCTGATCGGGCTGCCCGAGTCCGCGGTTCGTAGTTGTATCCGCGATGGTTTGGTCGGCGCGCCCGGGGCGGTGCCAGCGCAGTTGTCGTTTCGCGATCTATCGGCGCTGCGCACGGTCAAAGCGCTGATCGATGCCGGGCTGCCGCTCGTTCGCGTTCGCCGCGAGCTGGTGCGAATCCAGC
>CAZDGY010001018.1:0-2595 GCA_964504685.1 uncultured Kofleriaceae bacterium
CCGGAGCTCGCACGGGTCGTGATCCCGCTGACGTGCGCGATCCTGTTTGGCCTGTTCTTCATCCAGCGACGCGGCACCCGCACGATCGGCAAGTTGTTCGGTCCCGTCATGGTCGTGTGGTTCGCGACGATCGGCACCGCGGGTGCGTTGCAGATCGTGCGACATCCCACCGTGCTGCGCGCTCTCTCGCCGGTGTGGGCGGCGCGCTACTTCGCCGATCACGGGGCCGCCGGGTTTCTCATTCTCGGCGCCGTGGTGCTCGCGGTGACCGGCGGCGAGGCGTTGTACGCCGACATGGGTCACTTCGGACGTAGACCCATCCGCGTGGTGTGGCTCGGGTTCGTGTTGCCCGCGCTCCTGCTGTGCTACTTCGGTCAAGGCGGGCTGCTGCTCGACAACCCGGCGATCGCGAATCCGTTCTTTGCGCTGGTGCCGGCGGGCGCGGCGCAACTCGCCCTCGTCATCTTGTCGAGTGCCGCGACGGTGATCGCGTCGCAGGCGCTGATTTCGGGTGCGTTTTCGCTGACGCGGCAGGCGGTGCTGCTCGGCTACTTTCCGCGCGTCACGATCAAGCACACGTCGAGCGAGACTGAAGGCCAGATCTACATTCCAGAGATCAATTGGTTCTTGGCTGCCACCTGCATCGCGCTCGTGCTCGCGTTTAGGGCGTCGGATCGACTCGCCGCCGCATACGGCATCGCGGTCACCGGCACGATGGCGATCACATCGATCGTCTACTACGTCGTGACCCGGCAGACCTGGGGGTGGTCGCGCGCGAAGGCGCTGCCGCTGCTCGTGTTGTTCCTCGCGTTCGATCTCCCGTTCTTCGCGTCGAATCTGTTCAAGTTCGTCGACGGCGGCTACGTCCCGATCTTGATCGGTGCGGGGTTCGTAACGGTGATGCTCGTGTGGAGTAAGGGGCGATCGCTCGGGCTCGAGACGTATGCGAAACAGTTCCCGAGCTTCGACGAGCTCTTGCCGAAGCTCGATACGCTCTTGGTCGCGCGAGTGCCGGGCACCGCGGTCTACTTGTCTTCGCGCGAGGACCGCTTACCGCCTGCGCTCATTCATCTCGTCTCGCGTAGTCACACCCTGCACGAGCACGTCATCTTGTTGACGGTGCTCGCGAGCGACAGCGAGCCTCGGATCGCGGAGGACAAGCGGGTCGAGCTCACGTTGTTGCCTCGCGGCTTCATCCGCGTAGTCATCCACATCGGGTTCACCGAGCAACCGTTGGTGCCCTCGGTGCTCGCGAAGATCGCCGCGGACCAAGCCATTCCGTTTGGCGACGACGATGTCACGTACTTCCTCGCGCGCTTGAATCTGCTCGGCGGGGGAGGTGGCGAGATGGGTGCGCTGTCCGAGGGACTCTACGCGTTCCTGTTGCGCAACTCGGTCACTGCCGATCGCTACTTCGGCTTGCCGCCGAACCAGGTGATCGAAATCGGCGCGCAGATCGATTTCTAGCCCGCGCTCGGCGGCTTCCTGCGTGATCGTACGCGTAGCGAGGCCGCTCGACGAGTCAGCGCGACCGTGGTGCCAGGGATGCAACCGTCGTTGCACGTTGCGCCGCGATGATCGAATACGTGCCGCGTGGCCTCGTCGACGCTTGCTCTCGTTCGCTCGCGACGTCCGGAGCGTGGTGGCGTGTCGATTGCACAAGTGACGACGCAACAACTACAGATCTTGGAGGGACCATGATTCGAGCACACACTTTCGCTTTCACGTTCGGCGCGCTGTTAACCGCGTCTTCGCTCACCGCGAGCGCACAGCCCTATCAGGCGCCACCGCCACCGCCAGCACCACCCGCACCGGCGGCACCGGCGGCACCGGCGGCACCGCAGGCGCCGCAGGCCCCGCAAACGCCGCAGACGCCGCAGGCGCCTCTGCCGGCGACCGCTGCACCCACTCAACCGGTCGTGGTTGTGGCTCCGAACGGCAACGCGCAGGTGCCGGCTCCGAGCCAGATCACGGTCGAGCCGGGAGAGCGCCGCGACGAGTACCGCACCGACTACTGGGGCGCACCGGTGTTCACGTCCGGCGTCCTCGTGTTCGGCGCGAGCTACGGCGCGGCGGTCATCACGGCCGCATCCAGCGACCACAAGGGTGACAACCGGCTCTACGTCCCGCTGCTCGGGCCCTGGCTCGATCTCGGAACACGAGGGAGTTGCCCGGTCTCGAGCTCGTCGTGTGACCACGAGACCACCGACAAGGTGCTGGTCGTAGTCGATGGCATCTTCCAAGCAGCGGGCTTCATCAGCGTGATCGACGGCATCTTCGATCCACGCCGCCACGGTGGGACGATCGATCGAACGGCCGAGCGCGGCGTGCACGTACACCCGACCGCGATGGCGACATCGCACGGCGAGCCCGCACCGGGCTTGGCGCTGTCATCAGCGTTCTAGAGGCGCTCATCCCTGCCTCGAGCTCCGAACTGCGCGGGCTCGAGGTACGCCTGCGGGTCGTGCGCTAGCTCGAGATCGGTACGCGCGGCAGCTCGACGACGAACACGCAGCCTTTGTGCGCGGTATTGTGCGCGCGAATCGTCCCCCTAAGCACCGCAACGCCCCGCAAGCAGATGGCGAGCCCGAGGCC
>CAZDGY010001019.1:0-2592 GCA_964504685.1 uncultured Kofleriaceae bacterium
CCGCATCGGCGAGGAGCTGTTCGACCGCGCGCGCGAGATCCGGATCGCGCTTCATCATCGATGCGTGCGACACGCGCAGGCTGCGGGTCATCAAGCTGTAGGTCAGCTGCACTGCCGGCATCGCGAGGTAGCGCTCGGTGTGCTCGAACCACTCGAGGCTCGCCTGCGCTGCGGTCTGCAGCGCGTGGACCTCGGGGCGGCGGCGTTGCTCGTAGCGCGCGAGTGCCGCGCCGATGTCGCCGCCGGCGAGCAGCTCGTCGCGCAGCGCGATCGAGTCTTCCATCGCGAGCTTCGTGCCCGAGCCGATCGAGAAGTGCGCGGTGTGCGCGGCATCGCCGAGCATCACGACGTTGCCAGCGTGCCACGTCGCGCATTTGACGGTCGGGAAGTTGCGCCAGATCGAGCGGTTCTTGACCAGCGCGCTGCCGCCGAGCTCGTCCGCGAAGATCTCGCCGAGGATCGCGATCGTGCGGTCTTCGTCGGCCTCGTGTAGGCCAGCCGCGCGCCAAGTCTCGTCGCGACATTCGACGATGAACGTCGATCCGGTCGCGGTGTACGGATACGCGTGAACGCGGAACAAGCCGAACCGCGTCGGCTTGAAGATGAACGTGAACGCGCGATACGGCACGGTGCAGCCGAGCCACACGAACTTGTTCGGCCGGACGTCGACGTTCGGGCCGATCTGCGGCGCGAGCGCGTCGCGGACCCAACTCGCGACGCCATCGCACGCGACGATGACGTCGGCGGTGACCTCGGAGAGCGCGCGGATCTCGTGTTCGTACTCGATGCGCACGCCGAGCGCGCGGGCTCGGCGCTGCAGGATCTCGAGCAGTGCCTTGCGCTCGAGACCGCAGAACCCGTGGCCGGTCGATCGCAACACCGACGTCGCATCAGGTCCGCCCGGGCCCGCGACGACGTGGACCTCGATGTCGTCCCAGCGCGCGAACCGCGCCGTGATCTCGGCGTGGGTCTCGGGGTCCGCTGCAGCGAGGTGATCGAGCGTGGCGTCGGAGAACACGACGCCGAACCCGAACGTATCGTCCGGCCGATTGCGCTCGTAGATCACGACCTCGTGCTCGGGCGCCTGACGCTTGACGAGGATTCCGAGATAGAGCCCAGCTGGTCCCCCGCCGATGCAGGCGATCTTCACCGCGCCACGCTATCATGTGCGCATGCGTCCAGTGCCACGGCTCCTCGCGATCAGCGTCGTCGTCGCATGCGGTAAAGGCGGTGCGCCGGCGCCGCTCGTCATCAGCGGCGACTTCTCTGGCGATGAGTTTTATCGCGAGCAAACGTGCAAAGGCCTCGGGTTGGAGCCGCACCTCGCCTGGTCAGGCGCACCGGTAGACACGAAGACCTTCGCAGTCGTCGTCGAGGATCTCGATTCGTCGCCGCCGGGCTTCATCCATTGGCTGGTCACGGACGTACCAGCGAGCTCGCCGACGCTCACTGGTCACTACCCACCGGAAGCGAAGGTCAGCAAGAACGGCTTCGGCGACACTGGCTACGGGCCGCCGTGTCCACCCTCGGGCAAGCATCGCTACGTATTTCACGTCTACGCGCTCGACACCGCGGTCGGCAAGCCGGACATCACGAAGCCGGACCTCGACGCGGCGATCAAGGGCCACGTGCTCGCGCAAGGCGAGATGACAAAGACGTACGGAAAGTAGGGCCTAGTCCTTCGCGAACTTCTCGAGCGCGGAGAGCGCAGCTGCGAGATCGGGGCGTTCGGTCAGGACCGCGATCACCGGATCCTTCGGCCACGCTTGGGCGCGGGCGAGCGCGTTGCGCAGATTGAACTGCTTCGGGTCGAGCCCGGGCACGACCTCGTCCCAGGTCAGCGGCATCGACACCGGCGCACCGGCGACCGGGCGCACGCTGAACGGCGCGACCAGCAGCTGGCCGTGCGCGTTCTGGCCCCAGTCGAGGTAGACGCGGCCACCGCGTGCGGCGGGGTTGCGATTCGTGGTCGCCATCGTCGGGTGCTGGCGCTCGATGATCATGCCGATCAGATACGCGAGCGTGCGCGCCTGCTCGAAGTTGCACGTACCGCCGAGTGGAATCAGCACGTGCAGGCCGGTCTGTCCCGAGGTCTTGACGTAGTTCGGCAACCCGATGTCCTCGCACAGCGCGTGGATCGCGAGCGCGAGCGGCACGACGTGCTCGCGCGGCGCGTTCTTCGGATCCAAGTCGACGATCGTCCAGTCCGGTCGCTCGAGGTCGGTGATCCGGCTCGCCCACGCGTGGATCGGAATCGAGCCCATGTTCGCGACGAACGCGAGGCCGTCGGCGTCGTCGAGCAACAGGTAGTGGATCTCGCGTTGACTGTGCTCGCTCCACAGCGTCGTGGTGCGCAGCCACGGCGGCGTCCAGGCCGGCAGATCTTTTTGATAGAACATCTCGCCGGTGATCCCGTCGGGATAACGGGTCAGCACGGTCGGCCGATCGCGGAGATACGGCAGCGCGTATGGCGCGATCGAGCGGTAGTAGTCGATCAGATCGCCCTTCGTGATCGGCTCGACATCGCCATCCGCAGGCCAGAACACCTTCTTGAGGTTCGACAGCCGGAGCTCGCGGGTCGGCACATCGTAC
>CAZDGY010001020.1:0-2591 GCA_964504685.1 uncultured Kofleriaceae bacterium
TCGACGAAGCCGGCACCGCCTACGATGCGACGAACGCCGAGCTGCAGATGCTCGATCAACCGGTGCTCGGTCCACTGCTGCCGCTCGTCGGTCGCGCGGCGATCGCCGAGCCGGTGACCGGCAACATCTCGACCTCGACCACGGCGGTCGTCGTGCAACACCCCGGCGACTCGATCGAAGATGGCCACGAAGTCATCTTTCAGACGGAAGCCCCGAAGCATCAGTACCGCTGCTTCTTGAAGTCGTGGCTCACCGGCACGCCGACCGTTCCGCCCGACGGTGCCGAGCTCGATCCGTGCTGAGCGACTACCAGCGATAAGCACTCGATAACGAAAGCGCGACGCTATAGTCGCCATCGCCATCGAACGCGACCTCCGCGGTCGGACGCACGCGAAAATGCGCGGTGCCGATGTCGAGACCGAGGCGCGGGACCACCTCGGCTTTGGTCGCTTTGAGGTTGTGCGCTACACACCGGTGATTCGAGACCAACACGCGCGTCGAAATAATCGTTAGGGCTCGAGCCGCCTCCGTCGACGTCGGCCATCGCGCCCTGCGCGAGGACCACGTGCGCCCACAACCGCGGGTCGCCGAGCCGGATCCCGCCTTCGACCTCGAAGGCGCCGTACGCGACGCCGCTCGCTCTGCCGTTGTAGGCGACGCCGCCCGCGACGCCACCGCCGAGATACGAGGTCGGCTCCGGTGGCGCCGAGGCGACGAGCGACGGCTCCGCCGACACGACGGCGGACGTCGCCGCGAGCACAACGCTAACAAAGAGAATTCGCATACCGCGACGAGCGCCTACCATCGGTACGCGCTCGATAGCGAGAGGGCCACACCGTAGCCGCCGTCGCTCGCGAACGCGACCTCCGCACTCGGGCGCACGCGAAAGTGTGTGCTGCCGATATCAAAGCCGAGGCGCGGGACGATCACGGCGGTGGTCGCGTCGAGATTTACGCTATCGGCGACCGAACCATCGCCGGCCATCAGAAGGGCGTGGCGAACACCGACGTCGACGCCGATCACGAAGCACGCAAGCGAGTGCGCGCTACACATCGGCCCTTCGAGACCGACGCGCGCCTCGAGATAGTCGTTCGCGGTCGTGCAGCAGTCGAGTACGCCCATCCCGCCTTTCAAAAGCACCGCGCGAGCCCAAAACTTGGATCCGATTGCGGATAGGCGAATCCCGCCTTCGAGCTCGAACGCGCCGTACAGCCCGCTGGCGCCCGATCCGCTATCGGTATGAACACCACCGACGACGACGCCCCCACCGAGATACGACGAGGGCTCCTCCGGAATCGGCGCGACGAGCCCAGGCTGAGCCAACGCGATGGCGGACGTAGCAACGACTACTAAACTAACGACGAACAGCCTTAGCATGACCGGACCAAAAGCAATGGTCGGACCAAACTACAACTAGCTCATCCGACTCGATGATTCAGTCGTGCGGCTGGCGGAGGTCTGACATCGCTGTCGGAGGGCCTAAGGTTTTCTGCCTGCGGCGCTCACGAGCTCGACGATCTGATCGTGGAGGATGCCGTTGCTTGCCAACGCTGCACCGCGCTCGAGCTGCAGTGGCTCGCCGCTCCAACCGGTGCATCTACCGCCGGCTTCTTCGACGAGCAGCGAGCCCGCCGCGAGATCCCACGGCTTGAGCTTCATCTCCCAGTAACCGTCGAACGTGCCGGCCGCGACCATCGCGAGATCGAGCGCCGCCGAGCCATAGCGACGAACGCCGCGGACCTTGAGCTTGACCGCCATGAACTGCGCGAAGTTGTTGTCGGGCGACGTCGCGCGATCCGACGGAAAGCCGGTGCCGAGCACGGCGCGATCGAGCGTCGCTGCGTCGGAAACCGCGAGCCTCTTACCGTTGCAGAACGCGCCGCCGCCGCGCGTCGCAGTGAACGTTGCACCGAGCACCGGCGCGTGGACGACGCCGACATCGACGTGTCCCTCAACGACGCGTGCGATCGCGACGCAGAAGAACGGCAGGCCATGCGCAAAGTTCGTCGTTCCGTCGAGGGGATCGACGTACCAGATCGCGCCGTCGCGATCGCCGTCTTGGCCGCCGCCCTCTTCCGCGATCACGCGATCGCCGGGAAACGCGGCGCCGAGGCGATCGACGAGCAGCACCTCGGACCGTCGGTCGTACTCGGTGACGAGGTCGAACTCGCCGGCCTTGGTTGCGGCACGTTGGCGCAGACCGAAGACCGCCGCAGGGCCTCCGCTGAAGCCCCGCGCGAGAATTGCGCCGGCCTCACGTGCCGCCTCCGTCGCGACCTCTAACGCCTGCGCAAGACTTGCGGAGATCGGCACGGGCGTTGGGGAACTTGGCATGAACTGGCACGGCCGGGCTACGACAACGAGCCCAAGATCGGTCCTTCCATCCCGGTCGGGCTTCGTGATACGCCCCCCGGCGATGAACGTCCTGGTTACCGGCGGTAACGGTTTCATCGGCTCGGTCGTGGTGCGTACCCTCGTAGCCGAAGGCCACAAGGTCCGCTGCCTGCTTAGGGAAACCAGCAAGACCGACCGGCTCGATGGGGTCAGCTACGAGCGCGCCATCGGCGACGTTCGTGACGCTGCTTCGAACA
>CAZDGY010001021.1:0-2582 GCA_964504685.1 uncultured Kofleriaceae bacterium
TGGCACGGTTCCGTAACGCTCTCGCTCTCTCGACGGCCTTGGCCCTGGTGTCCGCGAGCGCGCTCGCCGGCGGCACCAAGCCAGCTCCAGCCGCGAAGGCTGCACCCGCGGCCAAGAAGAAGCCGCCGCCGCCGCTGTCCGCCGACCACAAGAAAGCGCTCGCCGAGCTCTACGCTGGCTTCAAGTTCGGCATGACCAAGGACGAAGTCCTCGGCGTTCTGCAGAAGCAGATCGATGACGCGAACGAGGACAAGCTCAAGGCGACGACCGACGTCGCCGCACAAGATCGCATCCGCAGAGACAAGAAGGCCGAGCTCGCGCGGATCGCGGCGAGCTACACCGCTTTCGAAGCGAAGACGACCGGCTGGGACGTGTCGATCATCGCCGGCGAGTTCGCGCACAACACCGGCGAGGCGCTGATGGAGCGCTGGGAGAACTCGGGCGGCAAGAACCAGCGCCGGTTCTTCTTCTTCTACAACGGCAAGCTGTGGAAGATGTTCGTCTCGCTCGACGTGTCGATCCTCCCCGAGGACAAGAAGAACTTCGAAACGTTCCGCGCCATCCTCGAGGGGAAATACGGCGGCGGCGACGTCGGCGACACGACGATCACGTGGCGCGCGGGCGAATTCGACGTGCGGGCGATCGATCGGCTCAAGGACTACGACGCGCTCGGTCTCGCGATCGAAGATCCGCACACGCGCGGCGACGTCGAGGCGCTGCGACTATCGAAGGCGCCGCCGAAAGAGCAGACCAGCCCCGTGATCAAGGCGATCGTGGATCCCGACAACAAAGATCATCCGGACGTCAAATCGAACTCCGGCGCGGTCGACGCCGTGATCAAAGCGCAGGGCGGCGGCACCCCGCCGCCGAAGAAGTAGACCTCGACGCCACGCTCTGCCTAGCGCGCAGACGTCATGCCGTCGCCGAGGTCTGACGCCTCGAGGACGTAGAAAGCGGCTCCGCCGCGCCCGCGATCGAGCCAGGCGCACTGCGGGCATTCGTAGAGCCGCTGCATCAGCGAGACGGCCGCCGCGACATCGCCTAGGAGTTGACGTCCAAGGCCCGGCTAGTTTCCGATCGACTGCGGGCTGTTCGCCATCGACGCGGACTCGCTCGCCGTGGTCAGCGCATCCGGCGTCACGTTGACGTCGAGCTCGCTGCCGCTGACCGAGCCATGGCAACCGGCGCACACCGAGTCGAACAGCCGATCGCCTTGCGCGTTGGTTTGCTGGACGCCCATCGACATGTGCTCGCCGGGTCCCAGCTGATGCTCTTCGCCCATCGTGACGACCGGGGCGCCGCTGCTGTCTTGCAGCTCGAGCACCACGCCGGTCTGCGCCGGTAGCTTGACGAGCACTGAGCCATCGCTCGCGAGCGGTGCCGTGCCGAGCAGCGTGCGCATCTGGTAGATGCCCATCGTGTTCGCGGTGCACGACGTACCCGGCGGGCACATCCCTTCGGAGTAGACCGCGAGCTGCGTGGCCTTGCGGAACGCGTCGACCGGACGCCCGAGGCGCAGGTTTCCGGTGAGCAGCGTGAAGACCATCGGCGCGTCGGGCATGTGGAGCGTCGCGTGCGTGTTGTCCATCGGATCGACCGTGCCGTTGCCGAACACGAGCTGGCGGCGGTTGCTGTACATCTCGCGCGCCGGGTACTTGTATGCGAGCACCGCGTCGACCCCGCCGTTGACGAGCACGCGGTAGTAGTTCGGATCGGTCGTCGGGTCGCGGCGCGGGTTGACCGCGACGATGTCCCAGGTCGCGCCGCCGTCGGTCGTGTACGACACCATGATCTCGCCGGTCGGCAAGTAGAACGGCGCGCGATAGCCCGTGCTGACGCCGGCGCGGCCGGTCGCGGCCGGGTCGCCGAGGAACTTCACCGACGGCAGATAGCCGGGGTCGTTCCGGCCGAGCGAGAACGGGCCGATGCTGCGATTGAACGTCGCGAGCGCACCGAGCGCGCCGTCCGCATCGGACAAGATGATCGTGAACGAGCCATCGTTGCCTTCGCGGATATCGGTCGCCGCGCCATAGCCGATCGACGGTAGCGTCTTGGTCAGGTCGGTGAGATCCGCGTACGACGAGCTCGCGCGCTGCGCGAGCAGTGGGTGGTAGTCGGTCATGTCCCAGTTCATGCGGCGGCCCGACAGCTGATAGAAGCCGGAGCTCGCCTTCTCGGTCGTCATCGTCATCCGGCCTTCGCGCATGAAGTGCGGCGAGATTTCCGAGTTCGACAAGAACGTCATCTGCACTGGCGCAGGCATCGGGCTACCGAGGTCTTGCCGCCAGATGTCGGACTGCGGACCGCCGGCTGCGAGTCGCGTGCGACTCAACGACGGGCCGACACCGGTCTTGCCGCGCGTCGATGCGTAGACGACCGACAGGCCGTCGGGCGACCACGCGGGATCGAAGTTGTCGACGTTGAGCCCACCGACTGCTGGCTCGTCCGGCGTGAACTGGGTGCAAACGCCGGTCGAGATCACGACGGTGTAGACGCTGAGCGGCTGATTCGGGCCCTTGCGCGCCGCGAACACGACGGTGTCGCCGTCGTTCTTGACGTCGGGCGAGTGGACGTCGGCGGTG
>CAZDGY010001022.1:0-2569 GCA_964504685.1 uncultured Kofleriaceae bacterium
CGGACAGCGCCGCGGCGAGCGCGCGATCGACGATCGCGTTGCCCGATGCTGCGGCGAGGTCGGCAGGGCGCAGGTTCCCCGAGGCAGCGGCCGAGATGTCGGCGGCGAGCGACTGCTGCGGCACTTGCGCGGCGAGCGTCGGTGCGGCGTCGAGTAGCGGCACGGCTTGGGTGTAGATCGCTCCGCCTTTGGTCAACGCTTCAGCGACAACCTCGCCGACGACATCGGCCCGGCCGAACCGTTTCGCCGGATCCTTGTGGCACGCGCGCGCGACGACCTCGTCGATCTGGGAGTTCGCATCGGGCACGACGTCGCTCGGCCGCGGACCACCGCGCTCGAGCGGTTTGCCGACGAGTGCTTCGTAGAGCAACGCGCCGATCGAGTAGACATCGGCCGGGCCGTTCGGCGCCGCGCCGGCTGCGATCTCGGGCGCGATCGCACTCGACGTCGGGATCAGTTGCGCGGCGATCGCGGCGGCGGTACCGGCAGCGAGCGCGAGGTCGATGACGCGAACGCGTCCGGTGCGGCTGACCGCGACCGATTCGGTGGTCAACGCGCCATGGTGGTTGTCGCCGAGCGCAGCGGCGACGCCGGTGATGAGATTTCCGGTGCCGCGTGCGCCGAAGCCCGAGCCGCCGGCCTGACGCTTCTTGAGCAGCAGGTCGCGGACGATCGAGCCTTCGACCTCTTCGGTCGCGATCCACAAGACGTCGCCGGTCAACCCTGCGGCGAGCGTGCGCACGAGATGGCGGTGCTCGGGCAGTGCAGCGGCGGCGCGCGTGCCGGCGACGATCGCGTCGCGGATCTGCGGCAGAGCAGCGAGCGAGCCATGGATCACGTAGATCGTCGCGGCGCCTTTGGGTCCGTTCGCGCGATAGGCATCGGCGATCCGCATCGGCCACAGCGGCTGGCCCAACACGAAGTCGCCGAGTTGAACACCGGCCTGCAACCGCGACGACGAGATTCGTCCGCTGACACTCGGGCCGTCGACAGTTGCCGTCACCGGCACTGAGGATACGGGCGGGCCGTGATCGGGGTCAATCGGTGGGGCAGCCCGCTAACTTCGCCCGAGCCGCCGCCTGCGCATTGTGCTTGAGCTCGCGTAAGTACTTGCAACCTAGGTCGAGATCGCCATACGCGATCTCCCCATCGGCGAGTAGGAGCTTTGCCCTCACGTTGTGGGGGTCGAGCCGAAGCGCCGCGTCGGCCTGGGTTATCTGGTGTAAGCGCTTGCCGGCCCGCGCTGCGTGCTCGGCATCGGCGAGCAGTCGGGCGATATCGCCGCCGTCCGGGTGAGGTGGCGGCGCGGCCGGGTGGGCGACCGCGGCGTCTACACCGATGAGGGCGACGGCGGCGTCGGTCGGCTGGATCGCGTCGGCGGCGGCGATCGCGAGGGCGTCTGGGCTTCGAGATGTCGCGGCGATCGCAGGTGGCTGCTTAGGACCCGAGCGACCGTGCGTCGCGACGATCGCGATCGCGGCGGCGATCACGCCGAGCACCGCGAGCGAGCCGAGCGCGAGCCAGAGGCCACGGCGCGACCGCGGCGCGACCGATCCGGTGGTCGGCGATGCCGGCAGCATGTCCGCGGGCAACGAAGCGATGAAGCTCGACGGTCCCGGTAGCACCGCCGAATGGCGCTGCGGTTCCATAGAGGGAGAGAACAGGGGCGCGCGCGGCGGCGTTGCGGGCTCGGTGGGGCCGTTCTCGAGCGGATGGAGGCGCGGCTCGGGCGAGGCCGGCAGCGCGGGCTCGCCGCGCAGGCTGCGCTCTAGCTCGGCGAGCAGTCGCGCCATCTCTCGCGCGGTCGTCGGCCGTTGATCGCGTTGCTTCGCGAAACAGCGCTGGAGTACCGCGTCGAGCTCTCGGTAGGGCTCGAGCGCGGGCAGGGCGTCGCCGAGGTGCGGTGGCGGCGTCCGCGCGTGGTGGGTCAGCCACTCGATCGGCGAGCCCGCCATGAACATGCCGCAGCCGGTCAACATCGCGAACATCGTCGCGGCAAGCGAGTACAGATCGCTGCGCGCGTCGAGCGCGTGCCCGCATGCTTGTTCGGGCGACATGAACTCCGGCGTGCCGAACACCGTGCCGGCGGCGGTGATCGCGAGCGCCGATCGGTCGGTGCGCGCGCCGCCTTCCATCAGCTTGGCGACGCCGAAGTCGAGCACCTTCGTGAAGTCGTGATCGTCGCCGACTCGCATCAACAAGATGTTGTCGGGCTTGATATCGCGATGAATCAGGCCGCGCTCGTGGGCGACCGCGAGCCCTTCGAGCGCGTGCTGCGCGATGTGCAACACGCGCAGCGGCGCGAACGGGCCGTCGACGTCGAGCTCGCGCTGCACGGTGCGGCCGTCGAGGTACTCGAGCACGATGTAGTAGTCGCGCTGCGGCGTGATCCCGAAGTCGAGCACCTTGACCGCGTGCGGCGAGTCGACCTTCAGCGTGCTGCGGGCCTCGCGCATGAAGCGCTGCAGCGCAGCTTCGTCGTTCACGAGGTGCGGCTTCAGCAGCTTGACCGCGACCTTGCGGTCCATCTGTAAGTGCTGCGCCCGAAACACCGCGCCCATGCCGCCTT
>CAZDGY010001023.1:0-2565 GCA_964504685.1 uncultured Kofleriaceae bacterium
CCAACGACCGACTTCCTGACCGCAGAGGAGCAGCCATGACCGATGCCGGTGATCCGCAGCAACGCTTCGCCGAACTCGAAGCGCGACTTCAAGTGGTCGAAGATCAGCAGGCGCTGTCCCAGCTGATCGCGAGTTACGGACCCGCCGTTGACAGCGGCTCCGCCGACGCGGCGGCCTCGCTGTGGTCGGATGACGGTGTGTTCGATGTCGTGCCCTACTTTGAGCTCGTCGGCCACGACGGCATCGCAGGCATGGTCGGCGGCGGTGGCCATCAGTCCCTCATCCAGAACGGCTGTGGTCACGTACTCAGCGCCCCCAAGATCGTCGTCGATGGCGATCGGGCGCGGGCATGGAACTACGCGTTCAACATCCGTTGGGACAAGGGCGAGGATCGCTTCTGGATCGCGCGGCTCTCGGCGAACGCGTGGGAGTTCCGCCGAGAACCCGTTGGCTGGCGTGTGGTGCGCCGCACCAACGTGAATCTCGACGGCGACGAACGGCCTCGCGACCTGTTTCGAGACGCGGCATCACAACCGAGCAACTTTTAACGGGGAGCAACATGGACGCCATAAAGATCGGTTGGTTGGGTGCCGCGCTCGACGGTCCCGACGGTGGCTACGACAAGATCCACCGGTTGGCCTTCGACGAGGCAGTCGACTCGGGCCTGCTGGATCGCCCATACGAGTTCGTGTTGCACGCGGAGAACGGCCTGCCGCGCGGCTCGGCCAAGAACGCGACCGACGGGTTCAAGTACTTGGTCGACGAGGGCTGCATCGGAGTTGCCGGCGCATACAGCTCCGACAACGCGATCACCGTTGCGCCGCTCGCCAACGAGCTCGAGATCCCGTTGATCAGTTGGGCGGGCACCGAGCGACTGCAGGGCGAGTACTGCTTCCGCCTCGGCAACGGCGACTGCGGAGGCGACGCCGCGCTCGTCGTCGCGTGGTTGAAGCGCAACGGTCATGAACGCGTCGCAGTACTGAGCGAGATCGCCCCCAACGGGGAGGAGTACTTCCGGTTCTTCCGCCAGGAGTGCCGTCGCCACGGAATCTCGATCGCTGCGGTCGAGACAGTGACCCAAACGACGGTCCGGCTGGCGGAGCACCTCGACCACCTTCGCCAGGTGAATGCCGACGCGCTGGTTTACATGGGGTACGGCATGCTCGCAGCGACCGGCGCGCTCCGCATCGCGCTCGATGAACTGGCGTGGGACCCACCGCGGATCATGAGCACAGCGTTCATGTGGTACCTGATGGGCTTAGACAAGTTCGAGGGATGGGTGGGCATCGACCAATTCGATCCGCGCAACCCACTCACACAAGCGTTCCACGAGCGGTATGTCGCGCGGTACGGAGCCGATCCGCCAATGTGGCCGAACGCGATCCCCGGCCTCGCGTACGACACCGCGCGCGTGCTCGTCGAGGGTCTGTTCCGCGCGCCGATCCTGTCGGGTCCGGGCCTCAAGGCTGGTCTCGAGTCGATCCGGTTCATGCCAAGCACGACCGGCGGAGCCCAGACCCACATCGCGTGCTCGCCGTACGAGCACGGCATGTTCCGCGGTGATTGGCTGCTCTATGGCCGCGTCACCAATGGACAACTCGAGTTCGAAGGGCTCTTCGAGGCATGCGAGTGAACCGCGCGCTGCGCGTCGCGCAATGGACGACGGGCAAAACCGGCCGTGCGGCCGTGCGCGCCATGGTGAACCATCCCGCGATCGAGATCGTCGGTTGCTACGCGTGGTCGGCCGACAAGGTCGGTCATGACGTCGGTGAGCTGTGCCGGATCGATCCCATTGGCGTCACGGCGACCGACGACATCGACGCGCTGCTCGCGCTCCGACCCGACTGTGTCGTCTACACGCCCTACCGGCCCGACATCGATCACGTCGTGCGCATCCTCGAGACCGGCACGAATGTCGTCACATCCATGTACCAACTCACAGGTGGCGGCTACGGCGAGGATGCACAGTCGCGGATCCTTGACGCCGCCCGACGCGGGAAAACGAGCTTGTACGCCAGTGGGACCTATCCCGGCCACGTGCCGATGGTGGCGCTCGCCGCGACCGCAGTTTGCTCGCACATCGAGCGCATCACACTCCTCGAGTCCGTCGATCTCACCGCGTACGAGAACGAACCGATGTACCGCGCGATGGGCATCGATCGCGACCCGTCCGACCCCGAAGCAGCAGTATTGATCGAAGCCGCGTGTGGATCCTTTCGCGACCAGGTCGCCGTAATGGGGCACGCACTCGCGGCCGACCTCGACGAAATCACGTTCAACGCCGAGTTCGCCGTCGCCGAAGACGACCTCGACTTCGGATTCATGACGATCGGCAAGGGTCGCGTCGCCGCGATTCGCGGCACGATCTCCGGCCGGGCCGGCGGCCGCTCCCGGATCGACTGTCGCTCCGTGTGGAAGATGGGCGGGCGCACGAACCCCGACTGGCCCGTCGAGCACGGCTACGTTATCGACGTCGAAGGCACACCCTCGTTCCGCGTGCGCATCGAACCCGGTGCCGGCTGGACCGGCTCGATCAGCACCGCACTCCCAATCGTCAACGCCATC
>CAZDGY010001024.1:0-2562 GCA_964504685.1 uncultured Kofleriaceae bacterium
TCGAGCGGCGCGACCTCGACGGGATATTGCAGCTTGCCGCCGCCGCTGCCGCGCTTGCCGCCCGCAGAGGGCGTATCCGACTTCTTGCCGCAGCTCGCGAGCGCGACCACGACGAGCATCCAGGTCCTGATCATTTGTGTGCCTCCTCGAGCGGGCCTTGCCCCATCGCCTGGCGCAGCGCGAGGTACGCGTTCGCCACCGAGAATTCGGCCTCCGCGTAGCTGACTTCTGCGGTGAATCGTTGCTCGTTCGCATCGACGAGCTCGATCGCCTTCGCGAGCCCCTGCTTGTAGAGGATCGCGGTCTCGTCGGCACTCTTACGCGCCGCATCCATCGAGTCTTTCGCGCCACCCATCGCTTGCTGAGCAGCAGCGAGCTGCGCGATCGCTGTACGAACTTGCTGATCGACCGACCGACGGAGGGTTGCGGTGGTGAGGTCGGCGATCTCGGCCTGCGCGGTGCGCGAACGCTCGTCGGCATCGCGAGAGCCGGCGTCGTAGATCGCCCAGCCCGCCGACAATATGACGCTCGCGTCGACGTCGTGACCATCGCCTTGGATCGGCGTGGACTGCGCCTGCGCGGTCGCAGCGAGCCCGAGTGTCGGGAAGAATCGCATGTGCGGCTCGCGCGCGAAGTCGTGTGCAGCGTCGGCGGCGCGTGCCCTCGCGATGAGATCGGGCCGGTGCGCGAGGCCCTGCGCGATCAGCGGCTCTGGGTTGCCCGGCGGTGCCTGACCGGCGGCGAGCATGGCGGTCGGCTCGACGAGGTTGCGCGCGACGACCGCGTTGATCGTGAACTCGAGCTGGACGTACGCCGCGTCGAGGGAACCACTGTCGGAGGCGAGCTCGCGCTCGGTGTCGGCTTCGGTCACCTGCGCGCGGGTCACGTCGTTCGAGCTGACGAGCTGTGCCTTGAACTGCGCGGTGGTGTCGGCGACGTCGGCCTTCGCGGTCTCGAGCTTGCGCTGCGCGGCTTGCACGACCTTGTCGGCGAGCAGCACCGCGAAGAATGCTCTCGCCGCGTCGTACGCGAGCAGCCGTTTGTCATCGATCGTCTGCGCGCGCTGGCTCGCGAGCAGCTGCTTGGCCTGGCTGTAAAGAGGGAACGCCGACGGTGTGATCAACGGCTGAGATACGGTGAGCGAGCCCTTCGCGGTGTCTCGCGGCGACTTGTCGAACGGCGCCCACGTGTCGCTACCGGCGGCGCTCAGCACCGGCAGGAATGCGACCTTCGCTTTCAGCACTCCGGCGTCGGCGACCGCGATGTTGAGGTCGGAAATCTGCGCGCGTTCGTTGCGAGTGAGCGCGAGCTCGATCGCTTGCTCGAGCGTGAGCCCGCTGATCGGCGCGGGAGCGGCACCGGGGGCATCACCGTGCGCGATCGCCCCAACGCCTACGACGCTGATGGCGATAGCCGCACAGACGTAGACTGCAAACCTTCGCATCCCCATCGAGGCAAGCATAAGGGTGGTGCAACGCGCCCCGCCCCGGGCGCGGCACCGACTTTACACTTGTTCACACTCACTCGGGGCGAGCGGTCACTCCCGACGAGCACATATCGAAGCGAGCCCGGCTGCTACCGGGGCAAAACCGCCCAACGCATCACGACGCTTCGGTGAGCTGGCGCGCGAGTCGCGTGACATCCGCGCGCGACAACCCGGCGTGTTGCACCGGCTCGAGCGTGAGGCGTTCACCCGACACGAGCTCGGTCGCACCGAACCGCGCGACGCCATCTGTATCGATCGTCACTTCGACGAGCACGAGCACGTCGCCCGCCGGAGCGAGCGGCAGATCGACGACCGCATAACGGCCGAGATGGCGGTTCAGCGTCGGATCAGGTGACTCGCCCTCCCAGACATCGAACTCGATCCTGGTCTGTTCTTCTTGGCGAGTCGCGAGCAAGCGATGTTCGCGCGTCGGCACGACCGCGCTCTGCGCGATGACCATCTCGCATTCGCCGCCCGCGGCCGACATTGCCAAACCGCGCGCCGCGACATCGATCAGCAGCACGCCTTCGATCGTTCCGTCGAGCCGCGCTACCTCGAGGGCCGCACCGATCGCGACGACCTCTTCAGGGTTCGCGATCATATTCGCTTCGCGGCCACCGACTCGCGCGAGCTCGCGCCGGACCGCAGGCATCCGCGTCATGCCGCCGACGAGCAGGATCTCTTCGATCTCCTCGCGCTTGCGACCGGAGCGGCGCAACGCCTCGCGCACCGGCTGCTCGAGCCGTTTCAAGATCGGCGAGGTCCACAGCTCGACTTCGTCGCGCCGGACCGTGCGCGAGTACTCCACCCCCTTGCCCGACGGCAGCTGCGCGAGCTCGGCGACGTAGAGCTTCGTCGTCGTGTGCTCCGAGAGCTCGTGCTTCGCGCGCTGCGCGGCGAGCCGCAACCGCTCGATCGCGACCGCATCGGTCGAGATATCGAACCCTCGCGATTGGCGGACGTCGCGCACGAGGTTCTCGACCAGCGCACGATCGATGTCATCGCCGCCGAGGAACGCGTCGCCGGTGGTCGCGAGCACTTCGAACACGCCGGCTTCGACATCGACCTGACCCGCG
>CAZDGY010001025.1:0-2560 GCA_964504685.1 uncultured Kofleriaceae bacterium
ACAGAAACGACAGCTCGCACCGGCGCTTGGTGCCACAGCGCCATCGCCTCGAGCAGCGTCGGCAGCGCTCGTCGATGCGGACCCCAATAGCACGGCAGCAAGGCTGCCTTGAGCACCACGTCCTCGTCCATCCGTACCAGGATCCGGGTCACCTCCGAGGTCGTCGTGAGTAGCGCAGTCGGTCCGAGTCTCATCGTCGTGTCCTTCGCCGTCGATCGCGACCACGCCGGGAATCGGCGCCGGCGGATCACGCGGCGGGCACACGCTTGCCACCGGGGCAAGAAAACCCGGACTGTGATCCGTCACGCTCGCGACCTCCGCCTCGCGAACTCGACGCCGGCGGTCGCGCTCGCGGTCGCGATGATCGAGTCGACCCTCCTGCGATTGCTGGTGTCGAGCTCGCGCCTGTCGCTTCGAAACCGTCCTCGGCACGACTTTGCAAGGCGGTCCACAGAACCCTTGTCCGCGGTAGCAAGGTCGGCAGATCCAGAACACGATCTGGCACAGCGCACATCGCTCGAGGCGAAGCTCGTCGTCATCGTCCATCGGCTCCTGGCGCGATGACGGGAAACTTGCTCAGGACCGATGGCGCCAAGCATCATGTGCTCAAAGCCGGCGTCCATCGGCTGAGGGTCTCGGACTGCGAATCCGGGGCCCTCGATCTTTTCGGCGTCCTCGCTGGCTACGATCGTAACGGCGAGATCTTCGAAGCCGCGACAATCTCGCCGATCGAGGTCAACTGGCAGAACGAGACGAAATCAAGCTGCCATCAACACAAGCTCGCTGCGTGATGTGTGCGCCAGCTGCGAGGACCGCACTGGAGCACGTGAGCGTGGTGGAGCAGTCGGTCGAGCAGCGCGGAGACGGCGGCGGTGTCGCCGAGCAGCTTGCCCCAGTCTTCCACCGGCCGATTCGATGTGAGCAGCGTGGAGACGCGCTCGTAGCGCCGCATGATCAGCTCGAGCAGATCTTCGGCGGCCGTGGTCGGCAGCTTGCGCATGCCGAGGTCATCGATGATGAGCAGCGGCGCGGTCGCGAGGTCGGACATCACTTCTTTGCGGCGCTTCTCGAGCGTCGCGTCGGCGAGCTCGTCGAGTAGCGCGTGTGCTTCGCGATACAGCACGCGATGACCTTGCTGGATCGCCGACAGACCGATCGCCTGCGCGAGATGGCTCTTGCCCGTGCCTGGTGGACCTAGGAAGAGCACGTCTTCGTGTCGCTCGACGAATCGCGCAGTGGCGAGCTCGTACACGAGCTGGCGATTCGTCTTCTTGTTGAAGTCGAGATCGAAGTTGTCGAGCGTCTTGCCGCTCTCGCGGAAGCCGGCTTGCTTGATGCGCCGGCCGAGCAAGCGATCTTGGCGACGCAGCAGCTCGTCGCTGACGAGCGACGACAGGAAGTCGAGATGAGGTAGTCGTTCGGCAGCCGCGCCTTGGACGCGGATTTCGAGGACTTCCGCCATCCCGGAGAGGCGCAGCTTGCGCAGCGCACGATCGATTTCGACGAGGTTCACGGCGAGTTTCCTTCGGTGATGCGACTGATGACGTCGCGGTATTCGGTCAGGTCACGGATGAGTGGATCGATTTGGCGTAGGCCGATCGGCGTCGTCAGATCGCGATCGAGGCAGACCTTCACGGCGCGATACGTGCGCGCGCCGGCTTCGAGCGCGAGCTTGGCCGCACGCTCGACGGCGACGACGCCGTGCTTCTTCGCGAGGCCGCACATGCCGAGCACGCGGCGCACGCCGGCAATCGCGTTGTCGGCGTAGATCGCGTCGGCGATCGCGCCGGCGGACGGGCCGATGCCGTGCGCTCGCACGAGCAGCGCGGCGACACCCGGCGGTGTTCGCGATGGCTTGTCGTCGGGCAGCATGCGGTGTCGCCCTGGATCGGCGACGAGATGTTCGCGGAGCAGCGCGCCCGTCTTTGGATCGAGCAGTCGTACGTGCTTCTCGTCCCACTGCACACGGACGGTGCGGCCGATCCATCCGGGCGGCGGCGCGTAGTACGCGCGCGCGACTTCGACGAAGCCGTCGAGATGCACGACGCGCTCGCCGAAGGCGTAGTAGCGAAAGGGTTCTATCGGCAGCGCGCGGAGGTGCGGTCGCTCGTCGGTAAACATCGCGGCGACTTGTCGCTTCGTCGTGCCGTGGATGCGCGTGTCGGCCCAGCGCTCGTCCCAGTGATCGAGCCACGCCTGCGCTTCCGGAAGCGACTCGAAGCGCAGACCGCGCAGCGCGCGCTGCGTGTGGTGGATGCCGGACTCGACCTTGCCCTTGCGATCCGGATCGCGCACGCGACACGGCAGCGCGACGGCGTCGTAGTGCGCGAGCACGTCGCGATAGAGCGGATTGAGGAGCGGATCGTAGATGTCGGGCTTGAGCACGCCCTCGCGCAGGTTGTCGAGCACGACCGTCGCGGTCGCGCCGCCGAGTCGACGAAACGACTGCTCGTGCAGCTGCGCCCAGATCTTCGTCGACGACTTCTCGGTCAGGATCCGCACCGACTTGCGGCTGTGCGCGAGCGTAAGCAGGAAGAGCCGCACGCGTCGGTACTTGCCG
>CAZDGY010001026.1:0-2557 GCA_964504685.1 uncultured Kofleriaceae bacterium
CCTCACAGACGATCAGCTCCCCGCCGAGCTCGTCGTGCGCTCCGTAACGCCAATGGTCACGAGCTCGACGCTTCGCCTCGAGCTCGATGCAACGATCTCAACGCCTTAAGTGGGGACGGTGTTCACTTTGACAACCGTCCGGTTGTCAAAGTGAACACCGTCCCCAGTCAAGTACACTGAATTCGTGGACCGCGATCAGTTCCGCGAAGCCTTACTCGCGGTGATGGAGCGCAAGCAGCACTGGGCCTGGGCGTCCTTTACTGACGGCACCGTCGCCAAAGAGCGGATGTACATTCACTTCGAGCAAGAGTACGCGACGTACGTACGCGACTTCCCGGTGCTCGTTGGTCGGGCGTACGTGCAATGCCCGATCGCGGAGGTGCGCCGCGACCTTGCCGAGAATCTCTACGAAGAGGAGACCGGTGGCTTGATCGCCGGCCGACCACACCCCGAGCTGTTTCTCGAATATCCGCGCGGGTTGGGCCTCGACCTGACCCGGTTCGAGCACATCGAGCTGTTGCCAGCCGCTCGCGCCTATCGCGCAGTGCTCGACGAGCACACCCAGCGCCGCGGCTGGGCGCAGGCCTGCGCGGTGACCACGATCTTTCTCGAAGGCACCGCGAACGAGCGCGGCGAGCTCGATCCGAACGCGCCGAAGCGCGCCGCGCCGCCGCTCGAGCAGCACCCGCTTGTCGTTCACTACGGCTTGCCGCTCGAATCGCTCGCATTGACGAAAGCGCATCGCCGCGTCGAAGGCAGCCACCGCGCTGCCGCGTGGCGGATCGTGCTCGATCACATCCCGGCCGGCGACCGCGCCGCCGTTGTTACAGCCATGCAAATGGTGCTCGCAGCGTGGCTCGCCTATCGCGACGAGGTCGCTGTCGCGTGCGGGCTCCGCGCGCCGCGATAGCTGAATGCGCTGGCTCTGCACGCGATTCGTTGCATAGTTGCGCGATGCGCAGCGTGCTCGGTTGGATCGCGCGAATCGTCGGACTCGCGGCGCTGTGCTTCGCGATGTTCGATGTGCCGTCGGCCTATGCGGCTTCGCGCGGCTGGTCGCCGTGGCTCGCGCTCGCGCTCGGAGCCGTAAGCTTTCCGCTCCTCCCGCTAGCCTGGCACGCGTTCGGCGAGCGCAAACGCCGCGCCGGCGGCACGACGACCGGCTGGGACCGCCTGCTGTTCCGCACCCTCGTCGTCGCGGTGCTCGCGATCGGCGGCGTGTTCGCGGCCGCTCGCGGCCAGATGTGGCGCACGATGCGCACGAACGCGCTGTGGTTCGTTCCAGATCATACGGCGCCGCTCGTCGCGGACTCGCCGTTGTTCAAGTACATCCCACCGACGGCCTACGAGTTGGTCTGGCTACGCCCGAGCCCGGAGCTTCGCGCGCAGCTGGTCGAAGCCGTTCCGGACCTCGCGGACATTATCGGCAAGGCGCTCACTCCCGCCGAGGTCGTCCTCGCGATCGGCCACCACGACGAAGGGTTTCTACTCGCCGAACGCGGGTCGGCCGATGTCGCCGAGCTGATGCAGTACTTGCTCGCCGACGCGGCGAGGCTCGGCGCACCCGACACGGTGAATCTCAAGGTCACGACCAATGGCGACAATCGCTACATGGCGAGCCCGGGCTGGGCAAGCGAGGTCGGCACGGGCCGCCCCCAGGCTTTGCTCGATCTGATCCCGCGCGTGCCCGACGATGCGTTCGCGATCGCGCTCGCGAAGCAATTGACCGCGCTCGGCCACGAGGTCGACGCCGTCGGCTACATCCGGGTTCGCAAGCTGCAGTTGGAGCTCTCGGTCGATCTCGACGCGGCTGACCCGGCTGCCGCCCGCGCGATCGCGACCACGCTGCAAGGGCTGCTCGATCGCGAGCTCGGCGACCAGCCGGCGATCGCGCCGTGCCTGCAAGCCAGCGGTGAGCACCACAGCATCGACGCCGACGGCACGACCGTACAGCTGCGAGCGAGCGTCGCACTCGACCAGCTCCGGACGCTGGCCGAGTGCATCGGCGCGACCTGATCAGTTGCCGAAGCCGCCGAGCTGAGCACCCGCCGCCGCTCGCACCGCCGATTGCGAGAACACCGCGAATGCGCGGCGGATCTCGGTCGCGCTGTTGCCAGGTG
Organism: uncultured Kofleriaceae bacterium; assembly: GCA_964504685.1. Classification (GTDB taxonomy): domain Bacteria; phylum Myxococcota_A; class Polyangia; order Haliangiales; family Haliangiaceae; genus JABFXX01. The sequence goes on from CAZDGY010001026.1 coordinate 2,121, forward strand.
TGAGGATCCAGCGATCCGGAATCCCCATCTCGGTGAACACCTTGCGAAAATCGGTGCGCCCATCGCTGATGCCCATCGCCGCGACGACGTGATGCTCTTGCGCGAGCATGTCGTCGACGATCGCTTTGACGTCGGCAGCGCGGCAGCGGTGCGATCCGTAGTCGCCGCCGTCGGTGATGATCAGTGTGACCGTGCGGACCGCGATGCCAGCGCGCGATAGCTCCTGTGCTTTCGCGATCACCGTACCGAGCATCACGACGGTTTGGTCGTAGAGCGGCGTGCCGAGCAGCGGGTGGTAGTTCGCACGGGTCAGCTCGACCGCATGATCGAGCGTCGTATACGCGCACAACACCTCGCCGTTGAGCAGCTGCGTATGAGCGAGCACCTCGCCGGCTTGCTTCGACGCGCGCAACGCCGAGAGCACGAGGTTATGGCCA
>CAZDGY010001027.1:0-2557 GCA_964504685.1 uncultured Kofleriaceae bacterium
ACCGCGCCCGGACCGGCCGGTAAGACGCCGCTGCGCCTGACCCTGCCAGTATCGTCGCACCCGATCGCGTTCGAGCTCGAGCTCGCCGGCTACAAGCACAAGACCAAGTCGGTGACGATCAGCGGTAACGCGGTGATCCTCGTCGATCTCGAGCGCATCCCGGTCGTCAACCGACCGACGCTGGTCGCGCCGCAGACCGGCACCAAGACCAAGCCGCCTAAGAGCGACAATACGAACGGCTTGATGCGCCCCGAGGACATGTGAGCTTGCTCGAATCGCTTCGGGTCGGCATGCTGGCAGGATGCTGATCGCGCTCGTCGCCGGTGTCGTCGCTGCGATCGCGACCGCGATCGTGGCGGCTCGTGCCGCCGCCGCCGAGTCGAAGCGGATCGCGACCCGCGCAGTCGCCGAAGCCCGTGCCGCCACCGCCGCCGACATCGCCGCCGCGGAAGCCGAAGCTTCCGCTCATCGCCGCGCGCTCGAGACCGCGGCACGCGCCGAAGCGCTCGATCAGATCGCTGCGACCGACGAGCAACTCGCGCGGTCCGAGGCCGAGCTGCAGCGCCGCGAGGATCGCGTTCAAGCTGCGCTGGTCAAGCACGCGGCCGCTGCCGATCAGCTCGAGCTCCGCGAGCAGCAGCTCGACGTGACGCAGCGCGAAGTCGACTCTCGCCGCGATCGCAGCGCCGGGATCGAACGCGACATCGAGAACCGTCGCCGCGACGGCCGCACGCAGCTCGAAGCGCGCGCCGGTGTCGTCGCCGCCGAGCTGGCGAAGCGGATGCGCGACGGCTGGCTCGACGACGCGCGTGCGAAGGCCGCCGCGAGCGTGCGCGTGCTCGAGCAATCGACCTCGGATCCAGCGTACGACCGCGAGGCGAAGCGCGTGATGGAGATCGCGGCCGCGCGCTGCTCGATGCACTTCTTGACCGAGCGCAATGCGTCGAACCTGCGGGTCGGCGCCGACATGGTCGCGCTCCTCCTCGACAATAACAGCGCGATTCACGGCGCGCTCGAGAAGGTCGCCGGCGTCCAGCTGCTCGTCAACGACGACAAAGACGCGATCCGACTCGACGGCCTCGACGGCGTCGGCAAAGAGGTCGTGCGCCGCGCGCTCGCGAAGTTCGGAAAGAAACCAGAGTCGGTCGCGGATGCGCGCGCTCATCCCGACGAGTGGGCCGCGAAGCAGCGCGAGATCATCAACCAAGAGATCCGCGGCCTCGGCAAGAAGGCGTTCCAGTCGCTCGGCATCCAGAAAGCGCACCCGGAGATCGTCGAGCTCGTCGGCGCGCTGAACTTCCGTACGAGCTACACGCAGAACCAGTGGCTGCACGCGGTCGAGGCGTCGTTTCTCGCCGGCATGATGGCGGCCGAGCTCGGGCTCGACGAGAAGCTCGCGCGGCGCGCGACGCTGATGCACGACATCGGCAAAGCGCTGACCCACAAGATCGAAGGCAGCCACGCGGTGATCGGCGCCGAGATCGCCCGGCGCCTGGGCGAGCCCGAAGTGATCGCGAACGCGATCGGCGCGCACCACGCCGACGAGCCGTGCAATTCGGTCTACGCATATCTCGTCGCCGCGTCCGACGCGATGAGCGGCGCACGGCCGGGAGCCCGCCGCGAACAGACCGAAGGGTTCTCGACGAAGATCGAGGATCTCGAGCGCATCGGGTTCGAACGCCGCGGCGTCAGTCACGCCCACGCGGTGCAGGGCGGGCGCGAGCTCCGGGTCTACGTGCGGGAGCGCGAAGTCGACGACCTCGCGGTGGTCGAGATGTCGACCGAAATCGCGGCGCAAGTCTCCGACGAGCTGACGTTCCCAGGCCAGATCAAGGTCACGGTGATTCGCTCGTTCGAAGCGACCGCTACCGCGAACTGACCTGCGCCGCATCGCGCGTGCATCTCCGCTCAGCGTGCGGCTCGGCGCACGACCGGCGCGCTCGGCCACCGCCGGCGCATATCCGCGAGGCATGGCGGCTGCAACACCTGCTGGGATGACAACCTCGAACAATCGCACGGGTCGCAACGTGGCACTCCCCGATGAGAACCGCCCGAGCTGGCGTCCGCACGACGACAGCATTCGCAATCGCCGCAGCATGAGCGAGGACGATTGGCCGCGAGATCGGCGTGAGGATCGGGCGATCGGGTACGCCGGCGCTCGCTACAGCGAGAGCGAGCGCGAGCTCGATTTCTCGCACGGTCAGCACCGCGGCAAGGGACCGCTCAACTACCAACGGTCGGACGAGCACATCCGCGAGGACGTATGCGAGGCGCTAACCGACCACGAGCACATCGACGCCAGTCGGATCGAAGTGACGGTTACGGCCGGCGAAGTCGACTTGGCCGGCAGTGTCGACGACCGCCGGACCAAACGGCTCGCGGAAGACTGCAGCGAGCGGGTGTCCGGAGTGATCGATGTCCACAACCATCTCCGAGTTGGGAACCATCCGGTCACGCCGACCAAGTCACTGGAATCGCACGCGCGACCGCTCAAGCACTAGCTCCCTCACGTAAAGGTGAGGTTGAGCGTTGACAGTCGAGTCTAGCGGCGACATAG
>CAZDGY010001028.1:0-2552 GCA_964504685.1 uncultured Kofleriaceae bacterium
CGCCGGAAACGAGATGGCTGCCTGCGGCCACATGTCCGAACAGTGTCGGCGGAAACTCTCCACTCGGTGAGTGGTCGAACTGCCACGTGTAGACCTCCCCGGTGTTGTCGATAACCGCGGTCGTATAGGGATGCGTGTACGCCGCGCCGCCATTGTTCCATCGCTTGGGCAATAGAACACCATCCGCGACGGAATACGGCCAGGTGCCGGTTGCCAACTCAGCGATAGCAAAGTCGACTGGGCGCACATCGGTGTCCGGCTCGGTCACGTAGAATGTCTCAAACGTAGCATTATCGTCGAAGAACTGGACGAAGCTGAAGCGGTCCAGCCAGTTCGGAGAGTCGTAGAGATCAACGGATGGAGCTGCATTGCCGACGAGGACTCCGCGATGTGTGCCCGGCGCGGGGAGGCGTTGTTGTGCGACGACAACGTTGCCGACGTCGATCGCGATCAGCACTGCAACGAGCAGGTCGTTGGATCCGTCAGTGCTTTGATCGACGAGAACCGGATTGATCCCATTATCGAACGACCGCAATTCTCCGCCAACGCCGTCTGGGAACGGGTATGGCATTTCGTAAATCGTTGGCTGGCCTGCGATGTCAAACGAGGCGTAGAACATCCACGGTCCGCCAACTCCCGGGATCGCGCGCTCGATCCAAACCGGCCACTGTTGCGGAATGTTGAAACCATGAAGCAGGCCGATGCTGATCGGCGGCGAATGCACCTTCAGGCTGATCGTCGTCGGTTCGGGTGCTGGAAACACGTCGAGTCCACCGATCGTGACGTGCACTGCGTCGTCGTCATACGAAGTGTAAGCGAGACTGTCGTGGTCGTTGATCGAGAAGCTCAGCATCATCCGCGGGGCAGAATCCAGCGGGATGCTAACGGCAGGCCCCATCAACCAGTGACCGCCTAGACATTGGACCGTACACAGGCTCGCGCTCGTGCCATTCAGCGGCCCGTCGTCGCACTGCTCGTCGAAACCGGGATTGTTAGGACCGACGTCGTCCACACCGACCACCCCGTCCCCGCAGTAAGGCACGCGGGCGTCAGGCACCGTAGCGGCATCGGCGCCGGCCGGCGAACGCGGTGGCGGGTTACAGCCCATCGCCAAAGCAAGCGCTCCCCAAAGCCCTACCCTCAACACGAACACACGATATCGATCGCCGTCGCGACGGTCAAGCGCGCCGTTGCTCCAGGAACACGCGGGAATAACCGTTGCGGCTGCAACGAGTAGACGCTGTATCCTATGAACTCTACTGGTTGCGGTCCCGGCGACAAGCGAGATCGACGGAGACGCTACTCAATCGCGTGGAGTGAGCGACAGCTCGGACGAGGCATTCTTCCCCGTGGCCTCCCTCCCAACGACAAGGTTGAACGGCTACTTCGCCGAGGACAGCGATCGCGGGAGCGCGCGCGACAGGCGAAGCTGCACAGGGTCCAAGCGCGTAACTTCCAAGCCGATCATCACGCGTCGACGTAACAAAACGCGATGCACCGCCCGTTGATCCGCACCGCCGGCCGCGCGCCGCGCGCAGGCCCCTGTGACAGCTGAGCCCGCGCGCGCAGCGCCGCTACTTCGCGACCAGGAAGGCGAGAGCGCGCGAGTCGAGATCGTAGGTCGCGGTCGTGACAAGCGGCTCGCTACCCGGCGGTGAGATGTTGTTGCTCGGTTCGAGGAACGCCGCGGTGTTCGCGACGCGGTACCAGGCCTTGCCCGCGGGTGCGGCCGGTAACGTCACCGTGACCTTGCCGGTGCCGCGGTTGTAGAGCACGAACAGCGCGGCGCTCGGCTCGGCGACCCACCACGCGACGATCGGCTGGGTCGAATCGGCCATGTACGCTGCGCTCGCCGGCGCGCCGGTCGCGTCGTAGAACGTCGGCGCGGTCCAGGTCGCCGGGCGCAGCGCGGGATGCGCGGCGCGGAACTGCACCATGCCCTGCGCGAACAGCCACAGCGGCGCGCCCTGGCCGGTCCAGTCGAGCCAGGTCGCGGTCGAGTCGAGGTTGTACGGGTTGTTGTTGCACGCGATCGTGCGGCCGAGCTCGTCGCCGCCTTCGATCATCGGCACGCCGGCGGAGAGCAACTCGAGCGCGAGCCCAGTGCGTACCGCTTGGCGCTGCGCGACTGGATCGCCGCCGTGATCCCACGAGTAGTTCGACGTGCTGCCGCCGTTCGACGGACCGAACGGCCACGCCTGGTTATTGCTCGGCGCGTTGCACGCGTACTCGTCGTGGAGCGTGAAGCCATCGTGCGACACGAGATAGCTGACGCCGGCGGCGGGCGCGCGCGCGCCGAACAGATCGCGCGAGCCAGCGATCCGGGTCGCGAGCGAGCTCGGCGCAACCGGGGCCACGTTCTGATCCTGGCGCACGGTGTCGCGGATGTGATCGTTCCACTCGCTCCAGCCCGCGGGGAACTTGCCGATCGCGTAGCTGTTCGCGACCACCGCCCACGGCTCGGCGACGAGATCGATGCCGGCGCCGCCGTCGGCCGGGCGCGCACGCGCCGCGATCAGCGTCGGCAGGCCGGTCGGATCGAACGTGAAGCA
>CAZDGY010001029.1:0-2552 GCA_964504685.1 uncultured Kofleriaceae bacterium
TAGATCGCGCCGCCGGCGAGATCTTGCCCGGTCGCACCAGCGTGGTTGTCATCGAACTGCGAGTTGATCACCACGAGGCTGCCGCCGTTGCGATAGATCGCACCGCCACCGCGCGCGGTGTCGTCGCCGGTCGGGGGGCCGAGGCCGGCGTGGAACGCGAGGTTCTGCACGGTGAGGGTCGGCGTCGTCGTGTTGTAGTCGGAGCTCAGGTAGAGGATGCGCGTCGCGCCGCCGCCGTCGAGCGTGACCGTGCCGCCGCCGTCGAGCACGGTCTCGTTTGCGAACGTGATCGCCTGCGTGATCGCGATCGTGACCGGCGCGGAGCCACACGAGAACACGATCGTGCCGCCGGCGGTCGCGGCGGTCTGAAGCGCGGCCTCGGTGCAGCTGCCCGCCGTGCCGTTGCCGACGACCGCGGTCGGCGCCGAAACATCGACCGGGTTGATCGCGTTGCACACCGCGGCCGGCACCCCGACGTCGACGCCGGCGCCGCTATCGCCACCTCCGCCACCACCTCCGCCGCCACCGCCGCCACCACCTCCGCACGCCGCGATCACGATCAGGAGGATGGACAGTTTGCGCCGCACAAAACCATCCTCTCACGACCGGATGTAGGCATGGTAACGAACCGATGTGAGCGAAACGCCGAGCCCCGATCCGACCGCGGTGCGCGTCGCGCTTTGGAGAGCGCTACACCTGCTCGTCGACTCTCCGCCGCACGTGTTGACCGACGACCTCGCGCTGAAGCTCGCAGGCCCCGACGATACGTGGCGTGCGCGCCCGGACATGGATCCGGACGGGACGCGGATGTTCCGCGCATCGATCGTCGGCCGGGCTCGGTTCATCGAGGATCTCGTGGTCGAACGCGCGCGCGACGGCGTGAATCAATACGTCATCCTCGGAGCCGGTCTCGACACGTTCGCGCAGCGCATGCGCGTGCCCGGCTTGCGCGTGTTCGAGATCGATCGACCCGGTCCGCAGGCGTGGAAGCGACAACGCTTGGGCGAGCTCGGCCTCGGAATCGCGGACGGGCTGCACTTCGTTCCGGTCGACTTCGAAGCCGGGGACTCCTGGCCGGCGCAGCTCGCGGCCGCAGGCTTCGACAAGAGCAAGCCGGCGGTGATCGCTTCGGCCGGCGTGAGCATGTATCTCACCGCCGAGGCGAACACCGCCACGTTGCGCGAGGTCGCGTCATTCGCGCGCGGCTCGACGTTCGCGATGTCGTTCCTGGTGCCGCCGGCGCAGACCGACTCCGAGCTGCGCGAGGGCTTCGAACGCGCACGGCAAGGCGCGCGCGCGAGTGGCACGCCGTTCATCAGCTTCTTCGTACCAGCAGCGCTGCTCGAGCTCGCTCGCAACGCCGGCTTTCGCACGGTGGAGCACGTGTCGGCCGCGACCGTGACCGAGCGTTACTTCGCCGGCCGCAGCGATGGCCTGCGACCACCACTCAACGCCGAAGAGTTGCTCGTGGCGACTACGTAGCTCACGAGCCGCGGCGATCGAGCGCGACGAGCTGGATCCGGTTGCCGCAGGTGTCGTCGAGCATTGCGATCGTCGACGCCGTTACCTTGGTTGGAGGCATCGTGAACGTCACGCCCAGCTGCTTCAGCCGGTCGTGCTCGGCCTGCACGTCATCGACACTGAACATCGCCGCCGGCTGGCCCTGTTGATACAGCGCCTCTTGAAACGCCTTGGCCGCGGGATTGCTGTTCAGCTCGAGCACGAGCTCGATGCCATCCGGATCCTCGGCGGATGCCACGGTGAGCCAGCGGTAGGGTCCTTGCGAGAAGTCCGCCTTCTTCACGAAGCCCAGCACTTCGGCGTAGAAGCGCAGTGCCTTGGCCTGATCGTCCACGAACACTTTGGTGACCTTGATCTTCATCTGAGCTCCTCCGAGTTGTGCCAGTCACAGCTATGACGGAACGCAATCGCGGAATGTGACCGTGTCCGCCGACTATTTGGCCGCGGCGGAACCACTCCCCGTATCGCTTCCGGCGGCGGGCGCGCTGCCCGAGCCAGCCGCGGCGCCATCGCTACCGGCACCTGCTGCGCCACCCGCTCCGGCGGGAGGCGTCGTCAACTCGATCGCCGCCTTGTTCATCGTGTCGCGCTGTTCCGGCGTAAACTTGCCGTAGCAGCCTTGCGCCTCGGCTTCGGTCTTCGCGCCGGTCATGCACTTGATGACGTCGTCGGACCATTTGTCGTCGGTGCAGTGCTTCACGCCGAGGTCGTGCAGCTTCGCGAGCATCTTGTCGTCGACCCCGGGCATCTTCGCGAGGTCCGCCTTCGAGACCTCCATGCTGTTGCTCATGGCGGAGTTGCAGTCACCGCCGCCGCCGGTGGCACTCGCGCTGCCGTTCCCGTTGCTACCGCTACCGCTGTCGGCGCTCTTCTTCTTGCAGCCAAAAGCAGCGAGCGAGAGAGCCGCAACAAAGATGACCGAGATCTTCTTCATGCGGAGACTCTCGAAAGTTTTCGATCGTACGTCTACGCGTGCGCCCGGCGATCTCGCGAGCTTCACTTTAGCGCGAGTCGCAATCGCACGCTGTGCG
>CAZDGY010001030.1:0-2540 GCA_964504685.1 uncultured Kofleriaceae bacterium
ATATGGATGGAATGGGCGATACCATCAATCCCGGATACGTGAATCACGAAGTTATGCTCGGCGTCCGCGCTGCGATGTGACGCGAATCGCGATCATCGGCGCCGGCGTCTGGGGACAGAATCACATTCGAGTCATCGGCGCCGAGCGGAGCTGCACCCTCGCGGCGATCGTCGATCCGGACCGGCGTGCGCTTGAGGCGGCGGCGACCCGCGTTCCTGGTGCGCGCCTGACCTCGGATGTTGACGACATCCTCGGAGACACGACGATCGACGCGGTCGTGATCGCTTCGCCGGCGGTCACGCACACCCCACTCGCACTCGCGGCACTCGATCGGGGCAAGCACGTCCTCGTCGAGAAACCGGCCGCGATGCGCCTCGTCGATGCAATCCGACTGGCCGAGGCGGTCGAAGCACGCCGACTTGTCGGGATGGTCGGGCACGTGATGGTGCACCACCCGGCGGTGGTCCGACTGCGCGAGATCCTTGACTCAGGTTCGCTCGGATCTTTGCGCTATATCCACGGCACGCGTGTGAACCTCGGGCGGATTCGCCAAGACGAGAACGCGCTGTGGAGCTTTGGCCCGCACGATCTGTCGATGATCGACTTCTTGAGCCAGAAACAACCGCACAGTGTCGCGGCGCATGGCCAGTGCGTCTTGCAACCCGGCGTCGAAGACGTCGTGTTCCTTATGCTTCGCTATGCGACGGGCGAGATGGCTCATGTGCACCTATCGTGGCTCAACCCGCACAAAGAGCGCCGGCTGACGCTCGTATGCTCGCAAAAAATGGTGGAGTTCGACGACGTTTCGCGCGACAAGCTGCGCATCTACGACAAGGGCTACGATCGGCCGCCCGCGTTCACCGAATACTCACAGTTTCTGACGTTGCGCGATGGCGACGTCCATATTCCGCAGATCTCGATGGAGGAGCCGCTCGCGCTCCAGCTCCGCCATTTCATCGATTGCATCCGCACCGGGGCGTCACCGGTCGCGGATTTTCGAAGCGCAGTCCGCATCACTGCCGTCCTCGAGGCCGCCGGACAGTCGCTAGCGCGCGAGGGTAGGCCCGTGAAGATCGCTGCTATCGACAACTACCTGTAAGACAACAGAATATTATCGAAGGAAACACTGAACAGTGGGGGCGATCTGTGCGACTAAATCGGTCTCGCTGTGGAATCGACCGAGTCCCAACCGCCCGATCTCGACGGCGAACCCGTCCTGAACTTAGATTTTCGCCGTTACCTCTCGGCACTGCGAAAGTATCTGTGGCTGATCGCGGCAATGCTCGTCGCTGGCATCGCGTGCGCAGTCGTGTACGCGACCCACGCGACGCCGATCTATGAAGCGAAGGCGTCTGTGCAGATCGAGCCGCGGCTCCCAGACCTGCTCGGAACCGGCGACATGTTCAGCCTCGCTGCTACTGGGGCGAACTCGGCGGAGTATTACAAGCAGCAACGGCAAGTGCTGGGCAGCTACACGCTTTGCAAGCAGAGCGTGATCCAGTTCGATCTCGCTAAGAAGCTGCTGGAGCAGTCCGAGCTACAGGGTCTTTCGCATGACGACCAGATGGATCTCGCCGCGCGACGGCTAGGGTCCATGATCACCGTCACCTACCCAGAGCAGGACCGCATTATGTACGTCGCGATTCGCCATCCAGACGCCCAGTTGGCGACATCGATCGCGAACGATCAGATCCAGACGTACATCAGCTACGCAAAGGGTCTGCTCTCGCTCAACAGCTCGCAGGCCTCCGAAGCGCTGCAGGCGGAGTTCAACGACGCCGAGACGAAGCTGCGCGCCGCCGAGGACAAGATCTACAAGTTCGAAGCCGAGAACGACATGATCACGGTGACGGTGGAAGAGCACCAGAACCTTGTTTCGCAGAACATCCTCAACCTGTCGCAGAAGCTCAACGACGCCCGCACAGCGGAGATCGGGATCGCCGCCAAGCTTGCCGAAATGAAGAAAGAAGGCCACGAGGACACGTTGTCGAGCCCGATCATAATGCTCGGTGATAACCCGTCGTTCCAGACGCTCCGCACGCAGTACTTCACCGAGAAGACCCACCTAATTGAGCTCGAGATGGACCTCGGCGCGAAGAACCCGGACTACATCGCGCAAAAGCAGAAGGTCGACGAGCTGTACAAGGCTCTCGACGGCGAGCTCAAGATCTTGGTCCGCGGTACGCAGGACCTCTATTCGGCCGCAACCGCGACGAGCTCGGGCATCGCCGCAGAGGTCGACAAGTACAAGGACGAAGCGCGACGGCTAAGTCCGAAGATCGTCCAGTACAACGAGCTCGTCCGCGAGCGGAAACAGATCGAGGACAGCTACAATATCCTACGCGCGCGCCTCAGCACCACGCAGATGACCGGGAGTATGAGCTCGGTCATGTCGAATGTGCATGAGCTCGACCCAGCACTCGTCCCGACCAAGCCGGTCTCGCCGAACCTGCTCGTCGACATCGGGGTGGCTTCGGTGGTGTCGGTGCTGTTGGGTCTCGGCGTAGTGCTGCTATTCGTGTTCTTCGATCGCTCGATCA
>CAZDGY010001031.1:0-2536 GCA_964504685.1 uncultured Kofleriaceae bacterium
CCTCGGCGTCGGTCGCGATCGGCAGCCGCGCGACCTCCTGGTCGTCGATCGTCACGACGCCGGTCACGGTCTTGCCGCCGAACGGCTCACCCGTCGCGCGTTTGATCTCGATCGACGCTGCGACGTTATCGCCGGCGCCGTACGCTTTGCGCACCCATTCGACCGTCTTTTGCAGGCGCGGCGCCTCGTAGGTGTTGACGATGATCTTGCGCGCGTCGGTCGTGCCGTCGGTCGCGGTGAGCTGCAGCGTGTACTCGCCGCCCTCGATCGATGGATCGAGATCGAACGCGGCTTGCGCCACCCCATCCTTGAGCTGCGTCTGTTGCGCCGACACGACCGCGCCGCGCGGCGAGACCAGCTGTACGGTCAAGCTCGCGGCCTTCGCGCCGAGCAGCGTACCGGTCGACCGCAGATCGGCGCGCAACCAGATCGTCTCGCCCGGCTGATAGAGCGGCTTGTCGGTCATCATGTAGCCGCGAGAAGATGCGGATCGCTCGAAGTGATTCGCGATCGCCTTGTCGATCGCATCGAGCTCGCTCGTCGCGGTCACGCGCGTCGGCGTCAGGCCGGCGATCAGCGCGTCGGTCGCGCTCTTGTGGATCGCGGGATCGTGAGCCGCAGGACCTTCGCCAGCGCCGCAACCGGAAGCGAGCACGGCACCAAACAGCAGAGACGGGAGTTTGCGCATCCCTGGGTGAAACGCGTTCGCCCGGCGATCGGTCTAACCGCTCCGGCCCGACCAGCGGTCACGACGTTGCGTTTGTAGTCGCAGGATTGGCGTGGTCGTATCGCCCCACGATGCGTATCGCTGCCTGCTTGATCGTGATGACCGCGTGCGAGCGCGCCGATCCACCGCCGCCGTGTAAGTGCGAGCAACATGACCACGCGCCGGTCGTCGCCGATGCGGCAGCCGTAGCTCGCGACGCCGCCGAGCTCACAAAGCAACAGCTGTTCGAGCAGATCATCTACGACGGGTCGGCGTTGATTAGGGTCGACGCGCGTCGCGCCGGCGTCGTCGTGCCGGCAAAGTACGCCACGGATCCCGATCTCGTGCTCGACATCGGTGCGGACATGACTCCGCCGATTCCCGACCTGCACGTCGATGCGGTCGGGGTCACGGGAAGCCTCACGTTCGATGGCAAACCGTTTCACTGCGTGATTCCGTGGAGCGCGGTGTTCGGGATCCAGCACACGCACCCCGAGCAGTTCTGGCCCGACGACGCGCCGCCCGAGGCTGCCGGCAAGCAAGTGGCGACGCACCACGCAAAACCATAGCCGCCGTCGCAGATTCAGGGCGCGCGACGGACTTCGAGATCGCCGGATGCCAAGACGACGAGCTGCCAGCGCTCGCCGTCTTTGCCTTTGAACGGGGCGGTTCGGTCGCTGTTCGAGCCCGCCTCCGCGATCAAGAACTTCATGTAGTCGCGTTGGTCAGCCGCCATCGCCTTGAGTGCGGCGATGCCGTCCGGATCTCCGACGAGGCGCACCGAACGAGCCTATCGCGTATGCTCGGCGCCTGTCATCATGAAGCGAGTCTTGGTCGTCGACGACAGCCCGATCGTACGCTCCGCGACGCGCCAGGCGTTGGTCGATGCCGGCTACGAGGTCGAGACCCGCAAGTCGTTCGAGGATCTCGAAGAGCGCGGCGTCGCCGGGTTCGATCTGATCTTGATGGACGTCCAGATTCCGCAGCTGTTTGGCGACGACGTCGCGATGGCGCTGCGGCATCACCGCAAGCTGGCCACGCCGATCTATTTGTATTCGACGCTCGATGCCGCCGATCTCGCGGAGCGCGCGCGAGACGCCGGTATCGACGGCTACATCTCGAAGTCCGCCGGGATGGAGGCGCTGGTCAGCCACGTGCGGCGAATCTTGTCGTAATCGTTGTGGATCTCGCGGTTGCCTAACGCTCGATTGGGGCGGTGTGCCCCGGCTCGCACGTTCGCCGGCGTAGAAACGCCCGGGCGTTCGGGCTACGATCAGGATGGTGTCCGGTTCCGACGACGAAGTAAGCGCCCGGAACGTGCTGGGGGAGATGCAGACCCGAATCCAGCAGGGCCCGCACAGTGCGCTCGGGCTCGAGCCCGGCGTCTCGACTCCCGAGCAGGTGCGCTCGGCGTTCCTCGCGCTGACCAAGCGCTATCACCCGGCGCGGTTCGGTCGGATGTCGCCCGAGCTGCAACGGCTGTCCAACGAAGTGTTCCTCGGCATCAAGTCCGCGCACGAGACCCTGCTGCGCGCTTCGGGGCAGAGCCCGCGGCCGCCATCGGCCGGAATGCCGGTCGTGCTCGCGGAGGCGTCGCAGCCGACAACTCGACCGATCCCGACGCTCGCGACGCCGCGACCGGGCTCGCCAGCGCCGGCCGCCGCGCGACCTGCGACCCGTCAGATGCCGAGTGGCACCCGCCCCGCGTCGCCAGGGGTGCCGCGCTCACCGACGCCGCCGAGCGGGACCCGGCCGGTCAGCCCGAGGGTACCGACGCCCGCGGTCGGCGTTGCGATCCGGCCCGCGGTGCCGCGCACGCTCACGCCGACA
>CAZDGY010001032.1:0-2532 GCA_964504685.1 uncultured Kofleriaceae bacterium
CAAAGCGCTCGCTAGCAAGCGCGGCGAAGCGGGTGCTGCAGACGACGGCAACTGGAGCGCGCTGCAGTCGGCGCTCGAAGAGCGGTTCTTCACGCAGGCCCGGCAGCTCAAGCGCGATGCATGCGCGCGGGTGTTGCGCGGCGTCGTCGGCGAGGCGCGCACGGCGCTCGATGCGGACCGGACGCGAACATCGGCTGCGAGTGACGCCGCTCGCGCCGCCCGCGATGACTTGCTCGCTGCGGCGCGCAAGCTCGACCTCGAGCTCGTGCTTGGAGAACGCAAGGCGCTGTCGGAGCAGGCGACCACGCTCTACCGCCGCGCCGCCCGCGAAGTGATCGACCTCGTGCGCCCGCGTCGCCTGCCGTTCTCGTCACATACCGCGACCACCGCCGATCGCGACTACGTGATCGCGCTGCTCGCGTCTGGTTACGAGTCGGCGATCGAAGCCGGGCGTGCCCGCGTCTCGAAGGAGCTTGCAGCTCGCGCTCGCCTGATCGAACCGGCGGCTCGCGCGATCGCGCAGGCGTCGGGGCGTGACGTCGTCGGAGATCTCCAACGCGTCGCGGCCGATCAGATCGGCTTGGCGCTGTCGCGAGTGTTCGATCGCGCGCGCGCGTACGTCCGTGGTTACCTCGAAGGCGGGTACGTCGAGGCGTTCTTTCGCAACGACGTGCCGCGGCTCGACCTCGCCGAAGATGCGGTCTATCACGCGCTCGTTCGGGGGGCCCCTGATCTCGATCGCGAGCTTTCCGAGCCGCTCATCCGCGCCGCGACCGACGCGCTCACCGCGATCGCCGAACGGCTCGATCATTGGGGTGCGGTGATCGACGTTCAGGCGTTCGATCTCGACGCCGGCATCGGTCGTGCTCTCGATATCGTCGGCTCTCGGTTATGATGCCGCGATCATGCCCCGCCGCCCGAAGCGTTTCCCGAATCGGCTGACGCTCGGCATCGACGAAGCCGGGCGAGGCCCGACGATCGGTCCGATGGTGATGGCGGCGGTCGCACTCGACTCGAAGCACGCGGCGGTCCTGACCCGCAAAGGCCTGCGCGATTCGAAGTCGTACGGCGCGGGCGATGACGCGCACGCGATTCGCAGCGACCTCGCGGTCGAGATTCGCTCGCGAGCGACGTTCGTGATGGCGATCGAGATCGAGCATCACGAGATCGATCAACGCGTGTGCCGCGGTGAGCTGAACGTCCTCGAGCGCGAGCATGCGACCGTGCTGATCGAGAGCGCGCCGATCTGCGACAAGATCATCGCAGATGGCAAGCGCATGTTCGCGGCGCTGGCGCAGCGCTACGAGCAGTTGGTGTCGGTCGATCATGCCGAGGAAGCGCACGCCGCGGTGGCTGCCGCATCGGTGATCGCGAAGGTCATCCGCGACGATCGGTTCAACGCGATTCGTCGGCGTTACGAGCCCGAGCTCGGCCCGATCTCCGGCGGTGGCTATTCGAACGCCGCAACGAGCCGTTGGTTGCGCGCCTATGTCGAGCGCTACGGCTGCTTGCCGGACGAAGCTCGCAAGAGTTGGCCGTATCCGCACCTCGCCGATCTGCTCGGGCACGTTCGTCCGCTCGAAGCGCAGCTGTCGCTGATCTAGCTCGCCCGCAGTCGTCCTGGTTTGTCGCAAGTTAACCGTTGCGACCGGTCCGCAGTTGCCGTTGCTACACCGTCCCCAGCCCGCACCAAGTTGACAGAAGCGACAGCGTCCCCAACGAAGCTACGCGATTACCGCGACTTGCTGCCCGGCGCGCGCCGCGCAAGTTGACAAAAGCGACAGCGTCCCTATTTCGTCGCGCACTTCGCGATCGCGGGATCGGCGGCGAGCTGCCGCGACTGGCGGCCACCGACTCGCGCACTGATTGCATTCGCCTGTACGCAGTCGCCGCGGGCCGCGGCCGCGCGTGCCTGCGAGACCAGCTCGTCATCGGTCGGCGCTTTGCTGGGCGCTACCGGTCGAACCTCCGCCGCGCCTTGCGCTGCGGTCACATTGGTTGGCGGAGGGGGGGCCGTATCTTGCTTCAGCTCGATGGCGTCCGGACGAGCTGTGTCGGCGGCAGCAGGACGATCGAGCTCGGGTGCCGGTTGAAGCGCCGGCTTCGGCTCGGGCGCTGGAGTGACCGACGGCTTCTTCGGCGGCGAGCTGTGGTGCGCCGCCGGCGCGAGCTTCGGCGTTGGCACCGAACCCGCCTTCGCAGCTCCATCGGCAGGTGGCGTTACCGGCGCCGTCCCGGTCGCGTCCTGTCGCCCCCCACCACCGACTGCTTTGTCGGCGCCACCTTGCGAGCTCAGATCACCGTCGCCGCCCGGTCCCGTGATCGTGTCGGACGGCAGGGCCTTCGATCGAACCGTTTCGCCATCCGGTGACGCCGGCGCTTCTTTCGCGCGCGACGCCGGCGTGGCGGGTGCGGCCGGTGCGGTCACCGGACCCGACTGATCGACGGTATCGCTGTGGCGCCCGATCGCAATGGCCCCCCCGACCACGACGAGCAGGGTCGCGAACGCGAGTATCGGCGGCTTGCGCAGTT
>CAZDGY010001033.1:0-328 GCA_964504685.1 uncultured Kofleriaceae bacterium
GCCGCGGTCGTGTTGCCGAACAGCTGGATCGAGTTGAGCACTTTGTCGGCTGGGATCTGCGCGACCTCGACGACCTTCTCGTTGATCCGTAGATTGGCCTGGTGCGGCACGAACCAGTCGATGTCGTCCCACGTCATCCCGGTCGCTTTGAGCGCGCCTTGGGTCGAGGTCACCGTCGCGCGCACCGCGTTGAGGAACACGCGCTTGCCGTCCATCAACGGGTACCACACCGGATCGAGCTCGATCCGGTTCGGCAGCTTCGCGTGACCGAACAGCTTCATGTGCAGATCCATCGCGCCGCTGCCGTCGGCGTGAGCCGACGTGTAGA
>CAZDGY010001033.1:338-2525 GCA_964504685.1 uncultured Kofleriaceae bacterium
CGCGGATCCTCGCTCTCCATCGGACCGAGCACGACCGCGCCGGCGCCGTCGCCGAACAGGACCATGACGTCGCGACCGCGCGTCGAGTAGTCGAGCGAGTGGCTGTGGATCTCGGCGCCGACGAGCAGCACGCGCTTGTACATGCCGGTGCGGATGAACGCGTCGGCCATCTGCAAGCCGTAGACGAACGCGGAGCGCTGCTGGCGGATGTCGTAACAAGCGCACGACGGCGTCTCGGACACGCCGAGCTTGTGCTGCAGAAACACCGCGGTGCCCAGGAAGTGAATGTCCGGCGATAGCGTGCCGAGGATGATGCAATCGATGTCGCCCGCAGTAAGGCCCGCATCGGCGAGGGCGCGGCGCGACGCCTCGAGCGCGAGGTCGCTGGTCAGCACCGTGCCGTCGTGCTTCGCGTAGCGGCGTTCGCGGATGCCGGTGCGCTGTTGAATCCAGGCGTCGCTTAGTCTCGGTTTGCGGGGTCGCCTGCCGGACGTGCTGATCATCGAGAAACGGAAGCTCCTCGTTCGGCACGATCCGGTCGGGCACGTAGCTGCCCAGTCCGAGGATCTTCGTGCGGATCATGCGGCCGGAGATAGCATGGCCCTCGGGTTTGTTGCAGCCTGGTCCTCGTGCGGTTTTGCGTCGCTGTAACAGTCGCCGCGGCGGTCGCGATCGCGCCGGCTGCCCGCGCCGCCGACGATCCGCAGGCGTTGCCGGGTTGGCCGATCTATCTGACGCGCTGCGCCGCCTGCCATGGCGAAGCCGGCGATGGCCGTGGCCCGGCCGCGGGGTTCACGCAGCGTCCGCCGCGCGCTTTCTCCGACGGTCAGTTCAAGTGGCGCTCGACGCTCGTCGGCCAAGAGCCGTTCGAGGACGACCTGCGAACGACCGTGCGCTGGGGTGCCGACGGAACATCGATGCCTGCGTTCGGCGACACGCTCACGCCGTGGCAGATCGATCGGACGATCGATGTCGTCAGAGCATTCGCGCCGAAGCCGTTCGCAGCGGCCGGCGGGATCACGACCGGGCCATCGCGACCGGGGAACGCGGAGCGCGGAGCGCAGCTGTGGCACCAGGTGTGCGAGGCCTGCCACGGCGAGCACGGCCACGGCGATGGGCCGAGTGCGAAGTTCTACGCGATCCCACCGTACGACTTCGCGGTCGAGCCGATCCATCGCCCGCACGCGCCAGGTGAGGAGCGCGCCGCGGTTGCGCTCAGCATCATGACCGGGCTCAGCGGCACGCTCATGCCCGCGTTCGACGGCGTGCTCAAGACCGACGATGTCTGGTCGCTCGCCGACTACGTGCTCGATCTCCGCGTGGATGCGCCCGCCGATCACCACGCGTTGCCGAGTCGCGCGATCGCGGCCGATACGTCGCTCGTCGGCGTCTATCCGGCAGCGGGCGACGGCGCGCAGCTGTTCGGCGCCTCGATTCGGACGCAAGGTCCGCCGCTGGCTCAGCTCGCGCCGGCCGAAGCGTCATTGTCAGCTCGCCAATGCGGCCGCTGTCACGCAAAGCAAGTGCGCGAGTGGCAACCCTCGCTGCACGCCGGCGCCGCATCGCCCGGGTTCGCCGCACAGTTCGCGCACGGCCTCGGTAACGAACCTCAGACTTGCCCGCGCTGCCACACGCCGCTCGCCGAGCAGCGCACCGATCTCGAGCTCGCGAGCGAAGGCGCGACGTGCGCGGCGTGTCACGTGCGCAACTGGGTGCGACACGGCCCGTCGAACCTCTCGCCGACGTTGCTCGCGGCGCCGGGCTATCCGCGCGTCGAACAAGCGATCTACGAGCGCGCCGACTTCTGCATGCCGTGTCACCAACTGCCCGCGCGCACCGCAGTGGCCGGTCGGCCGTTGCTCGACACGTATCGCGAGTGGCTCGAAGGCCCGTACATGCCGCGCGGCATCGAATGCCAGAGCTGCCACATGCCGAACCGCGAGCACACCTGGCTCGGCATTCACGATCCCACCACGTTCCGCCAAGGCGCGAAGCTGACCGCGAGCGCGCACCGCAGCGATCGGGTGACGGTGCTGGCCGAGCTCGAGAACGTCGGCGTCGGTCACGACTTGCCGACCACGCCGACCCCTGCGGTCTGGTTGCACATCTGGCTGGTCGATCGCGACGGCGCCGCGATCATCGGCGCGTGGGACTCGCTGCGCATCGGCCGCGATGTCTACTTTGCGG
>CAZDGY010001034.1:0-2522 GCA_964504685.1 uncultured Kofleriaceae bacterium
GCAAGAAGCGCAACATCATCGTCAACACGATCGCGCCGCTCGCCGGCTCGCGCATGACCGAGACCGTGCTGCCGCCCGCGCTGATCGACGCGCTGCGCCCGGAGTACGTGACGCCGCTCGTCGCGCGCCTGTGCCACGAGTCGAACGAGGACACCGGCGGCCTTTACGAGGTCGGCGGCGGGTTCTTCGCGAAGCTGCGCTGGGAGCGCTCGACCGGCAAGACGTTCCGGTTGGGCCGCGCGATCGGGCTCGAGGACGTCGACGGTGCGTGGAAGGACATCTCGCAGTTCGATAAGACGACGCATCCCGGCTCGATCGCCGAGTCGATGGGCGCGATCATGTCGAACGTCGAAGCCGGCCCGAGCAAGGGCGGCAATCAGTTCATCGACGTCGACCAAGCGCTCGGCTACACGTTCCCCGAATTCGCGTCGAGCTATGACGAGCGCGACGTCGCCCTGTACGCACTAGGCGTCGGCGCCGCGAAGGATCCGACGAACGAATCCGATTTGCCGCTCGTCTACGAGCTGTCGGGCAAGGGCATGAAGGTGCTGCCGAGCTTCGGCGTCGTGCCGGCGATCAACATGGTGTTCACGCAGGCCAAGACCGGCGTGCAGGCGCCCGGCCTATCGTTCGGTCTCGATCGCGTGTTGCACGGCGAGCAGTACACCGAGATCAAGCGGCCGCTGCCGACCCACGCGAAGCTGACGACGAAGGCGACGGTCAAGCACATCTACGACAAGGGCAAAGGCGCGGTCGTCATCACCGACTACACGACCTACGACGAGGCCGGCGACGAGCTGATCAGGAACGAGCTGACGACGTTCGTGCGCGGCGCCGGTGGCTGGGGTGGCGATCGCGGCCCGAGCGTCGAGCTCAACGTGCCGCCCGATCGCGCACCGGACAAAGTCATCGAGGACAAGACGACCGAGAACCAAGCGCTGCTCTATCGCTTGTCGGGCGATTGGAACCCGCTGCACGCGGATCCGAGCTTCGCGAAAGCGGTTGGCTTCGCGCGGCCGATCCTCCACGGTCTGTGCTCGTTCGGGTTCGCGACTCGCCACGTGATCAACGCGTTCGCGCCCGATGCCGACCCGCGCTACGTCAAGAGCATCAAGGTGCGGTTCGCGTCGACCGTGCTGCCGGGCGAGACGATCGTCACCGAGATGTGGAAGGAAGGCGACAAGATCATCTTCCGCTGCAAGGACAAAGAGAAGAACGAGGTCTGCATCTCGAACGCGGCGATCGAGTTGTGGAAGGAGCTGCCGAAGCCGAAGCCGAAACAAGAAGCCGCCAAGGCCGCAGCGGCCGGCGGCGCGCCCGCGGGTGTGCCGAACAGCGCCGACATCTTCCGCGCGATCGGCACGTTCGTCGGTGGTAACCCCGCGACCGCCGAGAAGGTAAAGACCGCGTTCTTGTTCAACCTGTCAGCGCCGACGAGCAGCTGGACGATCGACCTCACGACGCCGCCCGGCTCGGTCAGCGAAGGCGCGGTCGGCAAGCCGGCGTGTACGCTCGAGCTGAGCGACGCCGACTTCATGGCGATGGCGACCGGTCAGGCCGATGCGATGAAGCTGTTCTCGAGCGGCAAGCTCAAGATCAGCGGCGACGTGATGGCGTCGCAGAAGCTCGGCTTCCTGAAGAAGCTGACGCCCGACATGGTGTTCGCCGAGATGAAGAAGCGGACCGGTGCGAGCGGTGGTGCCGCAACTCCGGCCGCCCCCGCAGGCATGGCGCCGCCGACGACTGCGGATGTGTTCGCGGTGATCGAGGACTACTTGAAGTCCAACCCCGAGCTCGCCGCAAAGGTCGGCGTGGTCTATCAGTGGAACATCGGCGACCAGAAATGGCTGCTCGATCTCAAGACCGGCGCGGGCAGCGTCAGGCAAGGCGAAGGCGGCGCGGAGTGCACGCTGGATCTGTCGGAGCAAGACTTCCTCGACATGACGCAAGGCAAGGCCGATGCGATGAAGCTGTTCACGACCGGCAAGCTCAAGATCAGCGGCAACGTGATGGCGTCGCAGAAGCTGCAATTCCTCAGCAAGCTCGACCCGAACAAGGCCGCGGAGATCCTCGCGAAGCGGCGCGCATCGGGCGGTGGTGCGGCGGCAGCACCTACGACGGCAAAGGCAGCGAGCGCCGAACCGAAGGCGCAAACGATCTTCGGCGCGCTCGCGAAGCGGATCGCGGAGAACCCGGGCCTCAAGCAAGAGGTTCGCGCGTTCATCCAGTTCAAGGTCACCGACCCCGAGCTCGTCCACACGTTCGATCTCGGCGGTCCCGATCCGAAGAAGGCCGATACGACGATCACGATCAGCGACGCTGACTTCGCCGCGCTCGCAGCGGGCAAGGCGTCGGCGCGCGACCTCTATCAACACGGCAAGCTACGGGTCGACGGCGATGCTGCCGTCGCTCACCGCCTCGGCTTCCTCAAAGGTTTGATCTAAGGAGAATGACGATGCCCCGCAAGACCAACGTTATCGGCGTCGGAATGGTTCCCTTCGCGAAGCCCGGCAAGAGCGAGG
>CAZDGY010001035.1:0-2522 GCA_964504685.1 uncultured Kofleriaceae bacterium
AGACGTACGCGGCGCACCCGCTCACGCTCGAGGAGCGCGTGCGCGCGCTGTCGCTCATGGAGATGGGGCGCCACGCGATGCTCATGTACACGAGCTGCGGCTGGTTCTTCGACGACCTGTCGGGGATCGAGACCGTGCAGTGCATGCAATACGCGGCGAGGGTCGCCGATCTGTTGACCGCGATCGGCGGCGAGTCGACGCTGCCCGAGCTCGTCGATCGACTCAGCGCCGCGCGTTCGAACCTCGCGGACGAAGGCGATGGCCGCACCGTGTGGCAGCGTCGCGTCGCGCCGGCGCGGATCGATGCAGAGAAAGTCGTCGCGCACGTCGCGGTGCAGGCGCTCGTCTCGTCGCACCCCGTCCCGGCTACCTCGACCGCGGTACACGGCTTCACCGTCGAGATCGTCGATCGGGTCGAGCGCCGCTCCGGGCGCGCGCGAATGATCGCGGGCAACGTCTGCGTCCAGTCGCAGCTGACCGAGACGACGATCCCGCTGTGCTTCGCCGGGTTGTATCTCGGCGATCAGCACATCACCGGTGGCGTCCGGCCACCGCCCGCACCGGCAGAGTGGCTCGAGATCGGCGACGAGCTGACGGTCGCGCTCCGCACCGACGACGTGTTCGCAGCGCAACGCGCGATCGAGCGTCACTTTCCCGGCGGGCAGCTGTCGCTCGGCGCGCTGTTGCCCGGCAGTCGCGAGGCGGTGCTCGAAGCCGTGCTCGGCGATGCGATCCACGGCGCCGAACAGCACCTCGGAGATACCTACGATCATCACGCACCGTTGATCCGCTGGCTCGTCGCGCACGAGCTTCCGGTCCCAGACGTCCTGCACACGATCGCCGAGGCGACATTGATCCGTCGCGTGCTCGCGAACATGCGCAGCGACGATGCGAGCTTCCAGTTGCTTCGCCATCAGCTCGCCGAGGCAGCCGAAGTCAGAGTCAGCCTCGATACCCAAGAGATCGCGCTTGCGGCGAGTGATTCGCTTCGCCGGCTGATCGAAAAGGTCGGCCATGCGTCGAGCGGTCCGCTCGGGTTCGACGCCGAAGCGCTCGACACGGTCGCGCGTGCCGCCGAGGTTGCAACGCGGATGAAGAGCGCGGCTGACTTGTGGTTCGCGCAAAACGCGACGTGGGGGCTGCTCGCGCGCCTGCCCGATCTGCGGAGGCGCAGCGCCGAGGGTGATGCGGCGGCGACGCGCGCTGCCGGCGATCTCGAGCGGCTCGCGAAGGCGTTGCGCATCGCGGTGCCGACTTAGTCGGCGACCGCCTGGCTCCTCACGCGCCATGCTAAGCTCGGGCTCCGTCGCGCGCGCCGGTCCCATGCCGGCACCGCCATACCACCAAATCCCCTGCCGCGAGGCGTGCGGTGCGTGCTGCATCGCTCCATCGCTTTCGCCATGCGAAGCGTTGCCGCGAGGCAAACCGGCCGGCACGCGTTGCCCGTATCTGTCCGAGGCGCTGCGCTGCGAACTGTTCGGCCGGCCCGAACGGCCACGCGTGTGCGTCTCGTTCCGTCCAGAGCGGGAGATGTGCGGCGACTCGGCGGTCGAGGCGACCGCGACGCTCGTGCGCTGGGAGCTCCTGACGCAGCCGCGCTGACCCGAGCGAACCGCGTTGCCGATCGTCACCTGTGATCAGGTTACAGTCACCGGCCCATGTCGTTGCCTGCTGATCTCGCCGCCGATACCGCCGTCCGCCCCGATGCGAGCGTCCCGGGTCGCTATCATGTCGAGCTCGCCGATCACTGGGATTACTTGATGCCGTCGGGCGGCGTCGTGATGACGTGCGCGTTGCGCGCTGCCGAAGCGGCGGTCGGTGATCGCGTATTTCGGCTCGCATCGGCAACCACGATCTTTCCCGCCCCGATCGGTAGCGGGCCGCTCGTCGCCGACGTCCACGTGCTTCACCGCGGTGGCGCGACCGTGCAGACGCGAGTGTCACTGCGCGGCGCCCAGGCGACGAGCGGGCTCGAGCTGATCGCGACGTTCGTGCGCGACCGCAAAGGCCCTGATGTCATCGGCACCGCACCTCCGGCCGTGCGCTCGCTCGCCGATTCTCCGTCTGCGGACGATGCGTCTCCGAGTAATCCGCACACGCGGTTCCGGTTCTACCAACAGCTCGAGTGCCGGATCGCCGATGGCGATCGGTTCTGGGCCGACAGCTTCGATGCCGGTCCCGCGCGGTACGCGCGCTGGTTTCGCTACAAGGCGCCGCAGCGCGACGGCGATGGCCGATTCGATCGGCTCGCCTTGCCGCCGCTGATCGACACGATGCCGACCGCATTGCATCGCGCGATCGGCCCGAGCGACTACCGGTTCACCGCGCCGAGCCTCGATCTGACGCTCTATGCGGTCGACGACACGACGCGCGAATGGCTGCTCGTCGCGGTCACCACGCGGCGCGCTCGCGCTGGCTGGGCGATCGCCGATGCCGAGGTATGGGACGACGAGGGCCGGTTCTTGTCGTACGGGTCACAGGCGATGTACCTGCAGGGCCTGCGCGGCGACCCGCCGACCGTC